>JACPWC010000119.1 GCA_016197225.1 Chloroflexota bacterium | reverse complement strand
GCCCAACGACGGCTGCAAGTGTTGTATCGGTTTCGCCATCACCCCCGGCGTTGTCTCAAGCAATTGGAACAACAATGGGCTGAGGCGATTCGCCATAAACCTTAAGAAACGCCTTGTAGGTGGAATTTTGCGGCTACTGTTTCACAATGCGTTTCTGTTGCAATGAGTTTGCGCCGAAGTTGATTAACAGTGCAAGACGCAAATCGGTTGCGGTGAGATAGTGAATTGCCTGAGCCTCATGGGCTTTGATGAGCGCCGAGACTGCTTTTATCTCAAGGATGATTTTGCCATCTACTACAAGATCGGCTCGGTATTCGCCCACCAGTTGCCCCTTGTAATAAACTGGAAGAGGCTTTTCTTCCTCGACGAGGATACCCCGAAGCGTCAACTCGTAAACAAGCGCCTTCCGGTAAACCACTTCCAGAAACCCAGGCCCCAATTGATTGTGGACTTCCATAGCCGCACCCACAATCGCATACGCAAGTTCTTTATAAAGCAGTTCGGCCATAAGCAACCTCCAAAGAATTCGTGATCATTCGTGTAATTCGTGGCTAAGGTTTTATCCGCCGCAGAAGATTCTCCAAGCGCGCCAGGTCTCGCCCAAGCAATCGGGCCAGTTCGCGGCCCGCCTCGCGGAGGAAGCGCTCACGTTCTTCAACGGGCCGACAGGCTGCGGCGGCGAGAATGGCTGTTGCAACCAGTTCGTCCATCATGGGAACGGGCGAGTTCAATATCAAGCGCAGGAAATCAAGCCGTTGAGTGAAGCTGCATATCTCGGCGGAGTCGCAGGGAGAGATTCGGTCGAGGGTGACCGGTGGTTGAGGCGGAAGAGCGTAGATGTATGTGTCACCCGTTCGATATCCAATTGAAAGCACGCTCACTTCGATTGGCACTTGCCGGTTCTGCCGTTGATCTTGCACCATCTCATCCGGCAAATTCTCGGCGGCGGCCAACTGGCGAACCAACATATCGTCGGTGAAGGCGATGTTGTAGATCAGGCCCAGTACATCGGCCTGGCCGCGCTGGGAGGGCGCTTTGACGAACGCGCCAAAGGTGGGCACTTCCGGTTCGGGGACTTTGCAGGCGAAAACGTAGTCGGTGGTGGTGCTTCGAGTCAAACGGCCAATGGTCACATTGAACATTGCTTATCTCCTCTTGCCAAGCATGGCTTTGCCTCTTGCTTTTTGCGAAACGGTGGGAGCGACGCCGCGACGCACAAGCGTGGCAACCAGCATTTCGTCGAATGCGCGGTGTTCTTGGACGGTGACGACGGCGAGTTCGTGCGCGCGGGTGAGGGCATATGGATAACCGCTTGTATGGCGGCTTTGTTCCACGATGGCAGTGTGAACAAGATCAACTTGATTGTTGTTGACAACCCATTCGGGAACTTCAACGCGCAGAGGCGGGTCGTGGGGCGGTTGCCCGGCGTTGAGATAGAAGAAGTAGACACGGTGGCCTTCTGCAACATACAGGTCTTTTTCGGCGGCTGGAGTGGTGAAGAGCGCGCTGCGTTCGCCAAACTTCAACTTGCCAAAAAGGTCAATATCCAGCGCGCCCGGAAACAAATCAGTGGCGTCAATTTCCTGTTGGGTGATGGCTTCAGGCTCTAGGGTGGCAAGATTGAGCAGGCGGATGACTACGTTGGAGGCTGAACGGTCAATGACACCGGCCAGCGCCGCTTTCGATGCGCGAATGTCGCTCAGATGGTTGATGTATTGCGTCCGGGCTTCTTCGATGAAGGCCCGGTTCTGTTCGCGGGCATTGCTTGCCAGCCGCAAGGTGCCATCAATGATGGCGGCTGTGGGCGCAGTGGCGGCTTCCCCTGAGACCAGTCGGGCAAGCTCACCGGCTTCGTAGACGTCGCGCAGGGCATCCACTCGTTCCCTGGTAATTGGAAAATTTTCGCCGTCGTAATACAAATCCTGCTCGTCAAAAAACAACTGCGGTTGCGAATTGCAAACAGGCGCGCCGCCGGTGCCCATCTGAAAAATGATACTGCCGACATTGATTAGATAGTAGAGCGCCAGGCCATGACGGTCGGGGTAAATTTGGGAGCCATCGGCGGCGATGAAGTTGTAGCGTGAGGGCGGCTCCGGCTGAGGGTAAACGGCGTTGACGGGTTCGCGCGTGGGGAGGGCGCCGATCCAACGAAGCTTGATTGCTTTCGCGATTTGCGCTTCCAGCTTGGTTGGGTCGGCGGCGATGGCGTTGAGTGTTGCTTGCGCGGTTGGCAGTGCCGCCTCCAGCTTCGTCAATCGTTCTGCTGTGCTTGCGCCAAGCGCGTCAACGGATGAGGTGAGCTTGTTGAGTTCAAGAGCCATGCGAGGATTGTAGCACGACCGTTCTACTAAAGAAAGTGGGTCAACGGATTGAGCAGATTTAGCGGAGGTTTGTTGGTAAACTTGGTTCCATGCGCATCTCCGCCGACCGCTTCGAAAAGCTTACCTTCGCCATCGCCGACGAGGTGCTGGCCGGATTGCCGCCCGACCTGCGGGCCGACGCCGAGCAGGTGATTCTCGACGTTGCCGACCGGCCCGCTTCGGAGCAACTGGAACGAGGCGGCTACACCGACGGCATTCTGCTGGGGCTGTACGAAGGTGTCCCCCTCATCCGCCGCCGCCCGAACAGTGTCCTCCTCCAGCCCGACCGCATCACCCTTTTCCGGCTGGCCATCGCGTCCATGTGCCGCACCGAAGTCGAACTCAAGGCCCAGATTCGCAAGACGCTGGTTCACGAACTCGGCCATTACTTCGGGTTTTCGGAGGAGGAGTTGGAAGAACGTGGCTGGGCGTAACGACCTCTGCCACGAATTGCACGAATTTACACGAAATGAACTTCCATGCGAAGTTGTTTTTTTACAAGCCGTCAGGGTTTCAGAAAACCTTAGGAGATCAAACCTTGCGCCACCATCAACTCGGCGTTCAACAATGAGCCGCCCGCCGCGCCGCGAATGGTGTTGTGCGAGAGGATGACGAACTTCACGTCGAAGAGCGGGTCTTCGCGCACCCGGCCCACCACGGTCGTCATACCTTTGCCCGCGTCGCGGTCACGTCGCGGTTGGGGCCGGTCGGCTTCGCTTCGCACTTCGATGATGTTCCTGGGTGATGAAGGAAGATTGCGGACAATCTCCGGGCCTCTGAACTCGGCCATCACTTGAGCAACTTCGGCGGGGCCGGCCTTAGAACCAAGCTCCACCGAGGCGCAGACGGTGTGACCGTCAATCACCGCCACCCGGTTGGTGTGGGCCGAAATTTTGAAGTCGGCGGGGATCACGTTACCGCCATTCAACCTGCCCAGCATCTTCTGCGGCTCGGTCTCCACCTTGTCCTCTTCGCTGCCGATGTAAGGAATCACGTTGTCAACAATGTCGAGCGAGGGCACGCCGGGGTAGCCCGCGCCGGAGACGGCCTGCATCGAAACGGCAAAGATTCGTTTGAGGCCGAAGGTGTCGAGCAAGGGCCGCAGAGCGATGGTGAAACCGGTGGCAGTGCAGTTGGGGTTGGTGGTGAGGAAGCCGCTCCAGTCGCGAGCCTTTTGTTGCGCGGCTTTCAACGAGGTGTGATCAGGATTGACTTCGGGGATGAGGAGCGGCACGTCGGGCCACATGCGGTGTGCTGAGGCATTAGAGGCGATGACGTGCCCGGCTTTGGCAAACGCCGGTTCCAACTCTTTGGCCTGATCGGTTGGCAGGGCCGAGAAGCAGATGACGGCGTCGAGGCCGGGTTCAGTCGGAACGACTTTCATGGCCTTCGCGTACTCTGGCATCGGCCCTGCCAGAATCCAGCGGCAACCGTCACTGTACGTTTGGCCGATGGTGCGATCCGACCCGGTGAGAGCCGTCACCTCAAACCAGGGATGATTATCCAGCAACTGCACGAACCGCTGACCGACGGCGCCGGTGGCGGCTAAAACGGCGACTTTGATGCGTTTGTTCATTGAAAGTTCCTTTCGGTTTAATTCACAATGCGCAATTCTCAATTCGCAATTGTGCATTGTGAATTGTCAATTGACAATTAAACTGTGGATCGCCCTCACCGCCTCGTCTGCCTGCCCGGCGTCCACGACGAGGCTGATGGAGACTTCGGATGAACCCTGGGCGATGGCGATGACATTGACGCTGGCGTTGCCGAGGGCGGTGAAAATTTTCCCGGCCAGCCCTGGTGTGTACTTCATGCCGGCGCCGACGACGGTAATAATGACCGTGTCATTAAGCGAGGCAATGTTGTCAATGTCGCGCCGGGCAAGCTCCAACCGGAACTCTTCTTCAAGAGCGGCAATGACGCGCGTTGCTGATGACGACGGCGCAGAGAAGCAAATGCTTTGCTCGGATGAGGCTTGCGTGATGAGCGTGACGCTGACTCCCGACCGCGCCACCGCCCCAAACGTCCGGGCGGCCACGCCAGGCACGCCCAACATGCCGCGCCCCTCAATCGTGATCAGGCTTTGGCCTTTGATGGCGGTGACGGCTTTGATCGCGCCGACGGCCTTTCCATTATCAGGCACAATCAACGTGCCGGGGTGCGAGGGGTTGAAGGTGTTCTTGATCCACAGATCAATGCCGCGCTCGACGACGGGCCGGATCGTTTTAGGATGCAGAACTTTCGCGCCGTAGTAGGCCAGTTCGGAGATTTCGCGGAAGGAAAGTTCGGGCAGGGTTTGGGCGTCGGTTGCCACGCGCGGGTCAGCCGTCATTACCCCGTTCACGTCCGTCCAAATCCACACTTCGTCGGCGTCGAGGGCCGCGCCCAGAATACCGGCGCTGTAGTCACTGCCGCCCCGGCCCAGCGTGGTGATTGCGCCGTTCCTGGTTGCGCCGATGAAGCCAGTGATGACCGGGACGCCGCCGCGTTCCATCAGCGGGCGCAAACGGGCTTCGCATTTTGCTTTTGTCTCTTCCATCTGCGGGTTGGCCGAGCCAAATACGTCGTCGGTCAGAATCAGTTCGCTGGACTCAACCGCTTCGGATTCAAGGCCGAGTTGGCGCAGGCGGGCGGCCACGAGGTGGATGCTCATGCGCTCGCCGAGCGACGAGATGGCGTCAATCGCGCGCGGCGAGGCCTCGCCGAGGATGTTGACGGCGTGGCACAGGCTCTCGAACTCGGCGAGGTAGTGTAAGGGCAATTCACGTAAGGGCAATTCATGAATTGCCCCTACGAGGCCGGCGATCGCCATCTCATGCTTCTCTCGCAATTGGGCGGCAATAGCACGAAAGGTCTCACCGTCGCCCGCGGCGGCGGTGTGCGCGCCCTTGAGGAGCAAGTCGGTGACGCCGCTCATGGCCGAGACGATGACAGCCACCTGATCCCACTCCTTTTTGGCAGCGGCGACGATGTCGGCAGATTTGGCAATGGCTTCGGCGCCGCCGACCGAGGTGCCGCCGAATTTCATGACAAGAGTCTTCTTCATGCAATCTCCTCTTTTCACCGCGAAGGCGCGAAGGGCGCTAAGGAAAGAAAGGAAACATAGGAAACAAAGGAAATCTTTGCGCGCTCCGCGTTGCGACTTCGCGGTTAACCAAAAACGCGGAGCCGTGTGGCTCCGCGTTTGGTGTGAGTAGTTTCTCTATCCTGTCTTCACCCAACCGGAAGCGACGGCTGTCGCGTGCGCGCAGTCGTAGTCATGGTATTGGTAGTGGTGAAGGGGCTGATGCTCATTGGGCGAAATGGTAACAGGCGGCGGGGAAAGGGTCAATTGTGGAAAGTGGCCGAACGTGGCGAGGGGGAGTCATGACAGTTTGTACAACTATTGGATGTGTTAGGGCTTGAACTCCACAGTAATCACCCAGTCGCCTCGCGCTAGGTCAATGTCAAACAAGTATTGGTCGGAATTGCCAACATTGAATATTTTTTGTCCTGACGTTGCGCCGACGGTATTCTCTATCAAATCTCTGGCGTCATTATCTAAACGGCGAATATAAAAAGCAAAATTACTGTCACCAGTGTACTCCCATTTGACGCGAATAATGCCGGTCTGGAGCGAGAACAAATCGGTTGTGCTTTTACCTGTTCCACTAAAGCGATAGAGTTCGGTGAAGTCGGGCGGGAAGGTGGCAGTAACAAGTATCTCTATCGGAGTTGGGATAGGTTGTGGGGTGTAGGTTGGCAAGGGTGTATACGTTGGGCCAGCCACTTCCGTAACAGCAGTAACGACGTTTTGTGTCACAGGAGAATCACCAACAATTTGAGTCACAGCGGTGATGGCAACCTGCGAGATTGGCGCATTGGCAGTCGAGTTCTTTGCGTTGCGCGGAAATATGTTTGCTCCTAAGATTGTGCCAAGCACACACGATGCGGCGGCAACAGCAAGAAAACTAACTGCCAGTATTACAAGTGCGCGGTTTGTTTTTGATGTTCTTTTGGGAGGAAGTGGCTGTTGACCAGGTTGTAGACGTTGGATTGATGAGGGTATAACTTCGGGCCGGGGTTGCGTTGCTGTGGGAGGGGAAGCAGAGTCAGCGCTTAACTTTTCCAGCCATTGGCGGGCGGCGTGATTGCTGGGATTAAGTTGAATTACTTTTTTCAAACATAAGATTGCATACTCGCGCTTCTCGGCAATCCCGGCATAAAGCATTAGCGCCTCTTCGTTGTTCGGGTCTTGACTAATGACTGCCTTCAACAAATTGCGGGCCTGGTCTTTATCTCCCTGCTTGATTGCATCTTGTGCTTGCTGAAGTGCTGATTTCTTATCCATACCTTCTCTTGGCCTTCTTACATTTATTCAGTCTAACTCGCTCCCGCCATATTATCTATAGACCATTGTACTGATTTGGCCTCACCTCGCCGAGAGCCAGCCACGCTAACGAAAAGGCCGCCAGCCTCAGCCAGCGGCCTAACGGTGCGGGGCGCGAGAAAGTATCCATCCAGAAAAGTGTTTGGGTTGGCCGAGCAGTCCCCCACGCGGGGCCATGCCCACCCTTGGTCTAGAAACAATTAGGCAAGCCATTCCTCGGGATGATTTTTGAGGCGTTCGATCTCCGCTATTGCCTCATCCACATTTGGAGGAGCCTCAAAAACGATTTCTACGGCATACTCTTCTTTTGGATTAGGTTGTTCAAATGGTTCCCGTAGCTTTGTGGCTAATTTTTCTATCTGCTTGATAGGTTGTGATGTCCAGCCCTCCATCATTTGTTTCAACGGCACGAATGCATCGGGTGGAACTACTGAACGCAGGTCAATTTCCCATTGCACAAGCTCGTTGCAGGCAGAAACAATCTTCTCGACAGCGCGTTTGATTTCCAGCGGATCTCCTGATTCGCTCTGCGCTCTCCATGATGCAGGCATTTCTTCAGTGATGGTAGCCTTCAAAAGATTTATCAAAGAGCCTAAGTCGTTACCTCTCGTGCTAGCCCAATTCAAGAAATCAGCTCCGCTCATTCGGACGATTCCTTTATAGAGAAGCCCCTTGTTCAGATCGGCATAAGCGCGCGTGATTTGTGCCATTTTCAACTGTAGCAATTCTGCTGTAAGAAGGTACTCCCAAAAATCAGGTTGGTTCAAAACAAGTTGTAACGCAAGGTCAGACTCACCCTCAAATGCTCTTCGTAACCCACCTTGGAAGAACACCTCTAACTCTGATCTGCTGATCCCTTCAGTTCTATCTTCGTGACGGACGAATATTGTCCCTTTATAAATTCTGACTTGCTTTCGGTCTTGCTTATTGTGGGTAAGATCGCGAGCGACAATATAGGGAGGGTTGCGGCCTAATATTTCAATAATTGCATAGTCGCCTTCGCTACTCGTAAACTCTTGATAACCAACGACTAGTGGCGGATCAATTTTGTCAGCAAGAAGCTGATTTAGGTCATTTTTAGTGTGGCGATGACTCAAAGCCCCAATAGGTCTAAATGTTTTATCCTCTAGCCCAATTACTAGGTAGCTTAACTCTCCATTGTTTGCCATAGCTACAACGTCTTTCACAAATTCTGCTTTATCACCATTCTCCTGAAGAATGAGTTCTCGCTTTGCGTCTACTGTCTTCCATTCCTGTCGGAGTGATCTAAGTTTCTTGATGAGTTCCTGGAGATCCTTGTCTTCCACTTGCGTTTCTCCAATCGCGCAGGCTAAAATGATATAGACAGAAAATTTGTATCCCGCACCGGCCCAAATTGCGAAGACCCATCCGCTTTTTATCCCCGCCATCGGGGTGATTTTCTGGCATCTTCCCCGACGGCGGAGTCGTCCCATAGGGCTTAAATCGCCGCAACTATTTAGCCGCAATCTCTACCCGCCAAGTATAAGCCCCGCCCGCTAAAGCGCAATCACAAAACACCCAAACAAAAAAGCCACCAGCCTCAACCGCCCAGACCGTAGAGCAATTGATATTTGTCACGCAAATACCTCATGTAAGGCTCAATCCTCAACGGCCCGCCCGTCGCCCGCTCCAGCAATTCGGCGGCAGTGAACTTCATGCCATGCTGATAAATGTTCTCCTTCAGCCAGCCGTGCAGTGCGCTGAACCGGCCGGCGTTGATTTGCGCTGGAATGTCGGGATGCGCCTTGAGGGCGGCTTCGTAAAACTGGGCGCTCATGATGTTGCCCAGCGTGTAGCCCTGAAACACACCGCCGATGTAGTCCGAGTACCAGTGCACGTCCTGCAAAACGCCGTCGCGGTCGCTCGTCGGCGCAATGCCCAGGTCGGCCTCGAGGCGCTCGTGCCAGGCCTCGGGCAGGTCGCGCAAAGCCAACGAGCCTTCTAGCAGTTGCAATTCAAAATCGAGTCGTAACATGATGTGCAGGTTGTACGTCACTTCGTCGGCGTCCATGCGGATCAGTGAGCGCTCCACCTTGTTGATCGCCCCGTAAAACGTGTCGAGTGAAACTTTGCCAAGCTGATCGGGGAAGACGGCCCGCAAGCGCGGATAGAAAAACTCCCAGAAGCCGGCGCTGCGCCCGACGATGTTCTCCCACAGCCGCGATTGACTCTCGTGGACGCCCGCCGACGTGCCTTCGCCCAGCGGCGTGCCGTCGAGCGCCGGGGCCACGCCCTGCTCGTACATCGCATGCCCCGACTCGTGAATGGTGCTGAACAGCGCGTCACCCAGATCGTTTTCCTTGACGTGGGTGGTGATGCGAACGTCGCCGCTCGAAAACCGGGTCTCGAACGGATGGTGCGTCTTGTCCTGCCGCCCACGCTCCAGATCGTAGCCGAGTCTTTGAACGACCTCCAGGCCAAACGCCAACTGTCTCGCTTCCGGGAAGTGCTGAGACAGACACGAGGCGTCGGCGGGCGGCCGGGCGGTGATGGCCTGCACCAGCGGCACGAGTTGCGCCCGCAATTCGGCGAACAACTTCCGCAAAGACGAGGCCTTCATCCCAAAATCCTGCAAGTCAATCAGCGGGTCGGCGGGATGCTCACTGCCGGGGAAGTAATTGGAATACTCGCGACTCAGATCGAGCGTCTTTTCCAGGAGCGGCATCATTCTGGGCCAATCGTTCGCCGGTTTGGCCGTCGTCCAGGCGTCGTACGTTTCGGCAGTGTGAGCTTTGAACCGGGCCACAAAGCCGGCGGGCACTTTCACTTTGCGCTCGTACTCGCGCCGCGTCACCCGAATCAACGACGCCTCATCCGACTCGTAAGGCAAGCTCTCTTCGTAAGGCCGCAAGTCGTCCAACAATTTGCCGACCGCCGCCGCCGTGAACTTCTCGTGTGCCAGCCGCTCCAGCGTGGCCAGCTGGCGGGCGCGGCCCGGCCCGCCGCCGGGCGGCATGTAAGTCGCCTGATCCCACTCCAGCACATTGGCCGCAGAGGCCAGGTCGTTGGCTTCGAGCAAAAGCGTTTTGAGTTCTTGAAGTTTGGGTTTCATAGGCTCCATTTTGGGACAACGGATGCTTCGCGGGTGAATTGAACGGATCATAATCCGTCGAATTCGCCAAATCCGCTGTCTACTTTACTGCTTTACTGTTACCACCTGCCCGCCCGTTATCTTTACCAGCTCGGCGGGAGTGAGCGGGAACACGGTGTTGGGCGTCCCGGCGGCGGCCCAAATCGAATCATACCGCATCAAATCTTCGTCAATGAAAGTGGTCAACGCCTCAACGTGGCCCAGCGAGAGGACGCCGCCGGCCCACGCCTGCGGTGGGGCAGGTGTGACGAACCCGGTGCGCTCTCTTACAAAATCGGCCTTTCAAAGATGGCGACCGTCTCGACATGATGCGTCTGCGGAAACATATCCAACGGTTGAGCCGAGGCTAAACGATAGCCGCCGGCAATCAGCCGTTTGGCGTCGCGGGCCAGGGTCGCCGGGTCGCACGAGACGTAAACGAGGCGTGGAGCGGCGAGGGTGAGAAGGTGCTGGATAACTTGCTTATCGCAACCGGCGCGAGGCGGGTCGAGCAAGACAAGGTGACACGGCGACAAGGTGACAAGGTGATCGAGGGCGAGTTCAACGGGAGATTCGTAAAGCTCGACGTTGTCGAATTCGTCGAGGTTGGTTTCGGCATCGCGGACGGCGGGGGCGAAAGATTCGACGCTAATGACGCGGGCGGCGGCAGGGGCGATGAAGGCCGAGAACAGGCCGACGCCGCTGTAAAGATCAAGGACGGTTTCGCCGCCTTTCAATCCCAGAGCATCCAACACCAGCTTCACCAGCGTTTCGGCCTGGGCCGTGTTGACCTGAAAGAAACTGCCGGGCGAGACGCGGAACGAACGCCCAAGAACTTCATAGATAAGATGATCGCCGCCGATCATGGCGAAGGCTTCGCCTTCTTTGCTCACCGTTGCCACCGAGATCGGCAGGTCGAGTTCCACGTCCGGCGGCTCGCCGGTCTCGGACTCGAAGACCAGCATGGTTTCGCCCTCTGTCCCAACCCGAACGCCGATCCGGTCCACGTCCAGCTTTTCAATTTCAAGCCGGTTGAAGAGTTCCATGATCTCCGGGCGGGCAATGTGGCATTCGGAGATGGGGTCAATGGATTGAACGGATTTAGCGGATTTTATGAAACCCAGTCTGCCATCCGGCGTTTGCGAGAATTGGACGTGGTTGCGGTAGTGAAACGGGTCAGGCGAGGGAATTGCCTCGAGGACATTGGGCGACTCGAGGCCGCCGATGCGGGCCAATTGGTCAACGACGATTTGCCGCTTCCATTTGAGTTGCGCTTCGTAGCTCATGTGCTGGAAGTGACAGCCGCCGCACGTTCCAAAGTGTTTGCAGGCGGGTGTCACGCGATCCGGCGAGGGCGAGAGGACTTCGAGCAGGCGGGCGCGGGCGAAGGTCGGCTTCTCTTCGACGATCTCGACGCGCACCGTCTCACCGGGGATGGTGAAAGGCACAAAGATGGCGCGGCCTTCATGGCGGCCAATTGCGTCGGGGCCGTTGGAGAGGGCGGTGAGGGTGAGTTCGATGGACATGGGTATTGCGTATTTCGTGTTGCGTAAACATCAACGGAATACGCAATACGAAATACGTGGCGGCAATTATAATTCAGCGGATGAAGGTTTCCCTGATTCTCACCGTCCTCAACGAAGGCGGCCATATCCGGCGATTGCTGGAGTCGGTTGCCCAGCAGAGCCGTTTGCCCGGCGAAATCGTGGTGTGCGACGGCGGCTCGAAGGACAACACGCTGGCCGTGATTCAAGAGTACACAAATCGTCTGCCGCTGAAAGTCATCATCGCGCCGGGGGCCAACATCTCGCAAGGGCGCAATGCCGCCATTCGCGCCGCCGGCGGCGACATCATCGCCGTGACCGATGCCGGGGTTTGGCTGGAGGATGGATGGCTGGAAGAGTTGTTAGGCGCCGGGAAATGGGGAAATAAAGGAAGCGGGGGAAAAGTAGCTGTGGTAGCAGGTTTTTATAAATCTGATCCGCAGAACGTGTTTGAAGTGGCGCTGGGCGCGACGACCCTGCCAGACGTGAACGAGATCAACCCGGCGAGGTTTCTGCCGTCGAGCCGGAGCGTGGCCTTTCGCAAAGAGGCCTGGGAGGCGGTGGGCGGCTACCCGGAGTGGCTGGATTTTTCCGAAGACGTTGTGTTTGATCTGGCGATGCGCGAAAAGTTCGGCGCGTTCGCTTTTGCGCCAAAGGCCATCGCCCACTTTCGCCCGCGCCCGTCGCTGGCAACGTTTGCGAAGCAATACTTCAATTATGCGAAAGGTGATGGCAAGGCCAACCTGTGGCCGAAGATTCACTTCACTCGTTACTTCACCTATCTCGTGGCCGCGCCGCTCTTGGTTTATGCGGCAGTGACGGTTTCACCGTGGTTGTGGCTGTTGGGAATAGTGGCCGGACTGGCTTACCTCCGGCGGCCATTGCAACGGCTGGTGAAGAGGACAACGGATTTGAAGAATTTAGCGGATTGGCTGAAAGTTCTGTTTTGGATTCCGGTGATTAGAGTGGCGGGAGATGTGGCGAAGATGATCGGCTATCCGGTCGGACTATGGCAACGGTTGACTCGTCAACGGATGTAATAGATTGACTTGAAGATGAGCATTCACTCCGCCAGCAGTTGGCCGCACAAATTATCAATGTTGTTGGTGTTGGCCCGGATCAATTCTTCGGTGAGGGATTTGAGCAGGTTGATGTAGTCGGGGCTGGTGTCGTCAATCGGCTCGATATTAGGATCGGGCCGGGTCTGGAAGCGGTAGTAGTGGCGCGGCTCGTCGCGGATGATGGGCATAAGCTGGCGTAGTTGATAATCCACCGCGTCGCCGTCGAGCAAAATATTGAAGAGCGGCTGAACCCACTCGGCCAGGCCCCAGTCTTTGGCCTTGTCGTAAAGAATGGGTTTCACCATGTCGCCCGTTCCCAGCGAAACGAGAATGAAGTGTTTGGCCGTCGGGAAAATCTTCCGAGCTTCCACGTAAGCGCACATGGCCGGGTTGTTGGCCACCACCCCGCCATCCACGAACGAGTAGCTGGCGTTGGGCATCTGAACCTTCACCGGCTCAAAATACGACGGGGCGGCTGAGGTGGCCCGCGCCGCCAGCCGCATTGGAAAATCCATATTGGGGTCGAGCTTGGCCTTGTGGCGCTTGAAGAAAAACGGGTCGCGCTTCTCGGTTTCGTAACTGGTGATCAGCACTTCGGTCAACGCTTCCGAGAGCCGCGCCTCGCCAAAATACTTCACCAGCGTCTTGTCAATCCCGTCTGACGGATATTTCTGATCAAGGACGCCGTCCACCGAGCGCACGGCGTACAGCGCCGAACGGTGAAAGATCACCGGGCCGTCCGTCTCGTAAATGCCGAGCAACTCGCGCGCGGCGAACTGCGACTTCTGCTTGTCTGCGCCCGGCTTGGCCAGGCCCAGGGCCAGAATGCCGCCGGTCGAGGTTCCGGCGATGAGGTGAAACAATTCGGCGACGCGCTTGCCCGTTCGCTTCTCAAGCTCGGCCAGTAGCACTGCCGGGATCACCCCGCGCATCCCGCCGCCGTCAATCGAGAGAATTTTGATCACGTCTGGCATGATAGCTCCTTTGGGCGAAACTCAACTTGCCACAGAAAGATTGTGGGGTGATTGTAGATCAATTTTGATGAAACGGGGGACGAACAGAGACGGTGTGACCGTCCGGCAAATCCGGCTACGACTTCGGTGGATACCCGGCGCTCATCGTTCCCCCGGCAGAGGCGGTCACGGTGATTGTGCCGGCATTATCGCCAACGCCGCCCATCGTCACCGAGCAACTGCCGTTGCAGGCAAGACTTTGCGACCCGCCGCTTTGCGAGTCGGTGACGGTGACCGTGGTGCTGGTGGACACCGTAATATCCACCTTGACCGAGTTGCCGTGGCCGCCGCCGGTGCGGGTTGCGGTCAGGCTGGTAATGACGTTTCCGCCGCCACCTCCTCCGCCGCCTCCCGGTTGTTGCAGGTTCGTCACCACATTACTGAAGACATTGCCGATCCCCGGGCCGAGCACGGCCAGGATGATGAGGACGACCACTGCCACCAAAACCAAAATGATGGCGTACTCGACGAGGCCCTGCCCGCGCTGGGCGCGATGGCCTGTCTCTCTTAAGTCGCTTGTAATGCGGGTCATGTTGCCTCACTTCGTCAAATGTTCCGGCATTTGAACAGTGACGACTTCGCCGCGGGCGCAAATCTCGCCGCCCGCCGATAACGTGGAGACGATCACCACCTTGCGGCCTTTGATCTCCTTGACTCGCGCCCGCACTTCGAGCGGCCCATCAATCGGAGTCGGTCGAATGTAGTCCACATGGAGGGACGCAGTGAGAAAGCGCAGAGGCGGGTCGGTGTCCATCTCGCGGCCCTGGGCGCGGTAGGCGGCGGCTGAGGCCGTGCCGGTGCTGTGGCAGTCAATCAGCGAAGCGATGAGGCCGCCATAGACGTAGCCGGGGATGGCGGTGTGATAAGGTTTGGGTTGAAAGACGCACACCGAGTCGTCGCCGTCCTGGTAGCTTTTGATTTGCAGGCCGTGTTCGTTGAGGCGGCCACAACCGTAACAGTGGGCGAGTTGATCGGGGTAGTAATCCTGAAAAGCTTTCTGAGTCATCTTCTCACCATCCGCCCGCGTAGTCGAGCGAAATTGACTTGACTTGCGTTGAGAGATGTTGCCAGTGCAGGTGATTGAGCTGGCGGATGTGCAAGTGATCGTGGGCAACCCAGGCGGCCAGCACATCGCCTGCCATCATTGCGCCAATTCGAGGGTGTTGATGAGTCGAGTTCCAGTCGGGATTCTGGAGACTCATCAACCAGTTGAGCGACTCGCGACGTTCACGCAAGAACGCTTCCAGCGAGGAGCCAAACTCGCGCTGGTTGTAGCCGCGCGCCGTCACCCAGCCGGCCGGGTCAATGGGCGGCCAGGCTTCGGTCGGCTTGTGCAAAGTGAAATCAACGCGGGTGCGAAAGTCCTCGCGCTCTTCGTCGTAAAGATGGCAGAGCACTTCGAGGATTGACCACTCATCGGGCGAGGGTTTCCAGCGGGCCTGGGCGTCGGTTACGCCGCGAGACAAGGAGGCGATGGTGTCGGCGTCCGCCGACAACCGGGCAAGGGTCGTGTCTAAGTTGATCATGGTGTTATTTTATGCCCGCCCGGCGAAAATAACAGGGCTTCTTTTTTGGCGGTATGAGGTGGAAGTTGCTTACGGCATCTGCCGCACAATCTTCATCGTCTCCACACTCACGGTGCATGCGCGGCGCTCTTATTACACGAGCCGCCGTAGCGGATCAGCTTTTCAACTTTGGCGTGATACTGCTGGACGAGTTGGATGGACATCCATCATCCATGACTCATGGCTTGCGCCTTGCGCGCCGGTTTGCGCTTTACCGTCTTCGGCATCACGTTGATCAAAGCGCGCAGAGCCGTATTCACCGAGTCAGGTGTAGTGAAAACTTGAGAGACATCTGGATCGAGAACGACGATCACATAGTCTTTGGCGCGATTGGCAAAGCGATTGGGCCGGGCTTTGGCATAATCAAAGCGATACTCTGCTCGCATGTCGTCAGTTAACTTTTCGGTGTTTGGCCTTTTTTTCATAGTCACGTTGCTCCTTTCACCATCGGCCCGGCCTCCGTCGGCATTTCTTTCTCCCTTACCGTCATCTTCCCGAATTGCTCCACCCACAACCGTTGTTCGGGCGTATCCGGCACCGGGCAACCGCGCGCCTTTTCGATGCGCTCAAATGCCGGGCCAACGCCGACCGCTGAGCTTACGAGGACGCTGGCCGCGAGCAATGCCGAACGCCCAACGCCCTGGCGACAATGCACCCCGATGTGCTTCCCTTCAGATAGGCGGGCCGTCAATTGTTGAATGAGCTTATGCGCGTCTTCCCGCGAGGTTGGAACCTTGCGGTCGGCGATAGGGAACGAAATGTACTCCAGCCCTTGCCGGTGAGCAATTTCGCCTTCGCGCTCCAACCCCAACTCCGCGCTTTCATCCATCGTCAGGAGTGAAACAACGAGGTCTAAACCGGCGCGCTGCCAAACCGCCACATCGTCTTCCAGCCAGTCGCGGCCGCGAGGCCGTGTCAGGATTGCCAGCCGTCCCTGCCAGGGTCCCTCAATCCAATAAATAACGTCAGGCATTTTATAATTCCTTCACACCCTCGATACAATCTCGCGGGGCAAAGCGTTTACGTCAACGCCACGTTCACGAAGCACCTTTATCCGATGATGTCCGTCCAAGAGTGTTCCGTCCGGCTTGGCCTTAAGCGCCCCTGCCTGGCCCGGCGCCAGAGATTTGATCAGTTCGTTGGTGGGCGTCTGGCGAAATTGATCGAGCTTAAGTTGAATGAGCGTCTCATCCGAATGTAGAGGTTTGAGAGGTGGTAAGCTCATCAATATCTCCCTCTCACCACCGGCTCCATTGGGTTGAGCAGGGCTGACTCTTTCGCAATCTCAATCTTCACCGCGCAGGCCTTGAACTCCGGTATCTTGGCGTGCGGGTCGAGGGCGTCAATGGTCAGCAGGTTGGCGGCGGCCTCGGCGAAGTGCATGGGAATGAAGACCACGCCGGGGCTGGTCTTGGGCGACACTTTCACCCTTAGCACCACTTCGCCGCGCCGCGAGGCGACGCGCACCACGTCACCCGTCTTCAGGCTCAGGCGGGCGGCGTCCACTTCGTGCACGTCCACAAACGCTTCAGGGAAGAGGGCGTCGAGTTCCGAGTGGCGGGTCATCGTGCCGCCGTGCCAGTGTTCCAGCAAGCGGCCGGTGGTCAAAATGAATGGATACTCATCATCCGGCTGTTCTGCCGTCGGCACATGTTCGAGCGGGAAGAACTTGCCGCGCCCGGACGGGAACGTCTCGGCGAACAGGAACGGCGTGCCGGGGTGAGTCTCGTCGGCAACCGGATACTGCAAACCGACGTTCTCAATTCGCGCGTAGGTCACGCCCTTGAGCATCGTGGACACATTCGCCATCTCGCGGAAGACTTCTTCCGGTTCTTCGTAGTTCCAGCGGGCGGTGTCCGGGCGGCCCAACCGTTCTTCAACCCGAGTTGCCACGTCACAAATGATCTGCCAGTCCGGGCGGGCCTGGCCGCGCGCCTCAATCGCCTGCCGCACGCGCTGAACGCGGCGGTCGGTGTTGTTGAACGTGCCTTCCTTCTCGGCCCACGAGACGGCGGGCAGGAACACATCGGCGAACGCGCCCGACTCGTTGATGAACACGTCCTGAGCCACCAGAAATTCCAACTGCTCCATGTGATGGCGGGTGACGTTCAGATTCGGCTCGGTCATCATGGGGTTCTCGCCCATGATGTAGAGGGCGCGCACGCCGCCCGGTTTGGCGTTGGAAAGAATCTCGGTCGTGGTCAGGCCGCGCTTGCGGCTCAGGCCGCCCGGCTCCACGTTCCACGCCTTCTCCCACTTGACGGCGTTCTCTTCCTTGTCCACGTCCATGTAACCCGGATAGTGAAACGGCATCGCGCCCATGTCCGACGCACCCTGCACGTTGTTCTGGCCGCGCAGAGGATTCAGCCCCGTGCCTTCGCGCCCGATGTGGCCGGTGAGGAGCGCCAGATGGATGAGGCCGAGGGCGCTGACCGTGCCGCTGGACAGTTGCGAGATGCCCATGCCCCAGTAGATCGCCCCGTTTTTGGCCGTCGCGTACATCCGGGCGGCTTCGACGATCAAATTCCGATCCACCCCGGAAATCGTCTCAGCATATTCGGGCGTGAACTTCTCGACCGACTTTTTGAACTCTTCGTAGCCCTCGGTGCGCTCGGCCACGAATTTTTCGTTGACCAGCCCTTCCTTGATGATGATGTGAGCCATCGCCGAGAAGACCGGCACGTTGGTTCCCGGTTTGATGGGCAGCCAGAGAGTAGCCAGGTCGCACAACTCGATCCGGCGCGGGTCAATCACGATCAGCTTCGAGCCGTGCTTCATCACCGCTTCTTTCATGTGCAGGGCGATGATGGGATGGTTCTCGGTGGTGTTGGAGCCGGTGACGATGAAGCAGTCGGTCTTGACCACCTCGGCGGCGGTGTTGCTCATGGCCGACGTGCCCAGCGACTTCAGCAGGGCGACGACCGACCCGGCGTGGCACAGCCGGGTGCAGTGATCAATGTTGTTGGTGCGGAAGAGCGAGCGATACATCTTCTGCAGAAGATAGTTGTCTTCGTTGGTAGCCTTGGCGCAACAATAGACGGCCATGGCCTCCGAGCCGTCACGCTTGTAAATCTCCACCAGCCGGTCGGCCACAGTGTCGAGCGCCTCATCCCACGTCGCTTCGTGCCACTCACTGCGATCAAACGCCTGAGTGCGGCCCCCCGGCTTCTGCGGCGTCTTGCGGATCAGCGGCGTCGTCACCCGATCCGGGTTGTAGATGAAGTCGTAGCCGAAGCGGCCTTTGACACACAGGTTGCCGTGGTTGACAACCGAATCAAACGGCGACGTGACCCGGTAGATGAAATCGTCCTTGATATGCAAGTCGAGCGTGCAGCCGACGCCGCAATAAGGGCAGGTGGTGCGAGTGATGCGATCTGCCGTCAACATAGAAGCCTCCTCAATTTATCCGCAGATTACGCAGATTGACGCAGATTTATTCAAATCATCTGTGAAAATCTGCGTAATCTGCGGATTGTCTTTATACCGTGATTAAGACAATCGCCGCCAGCGCCGCGAGGACGCCGACGAGTTGCCAGCGCGTGATGCGCTCTTTCAAGATCAGCCAGGCCAGCCAGACGGTGGAGGCCGGGTAGAGCGACGATAACACCGAGGCCACATCCAGCCGCCCGGCCTGCGTTGCCAGCAGAAAAAAGGCATTGCCGCCCGCGTCGAAAATGCCCACCATCGCCGTGAGCGGCCAGTGTTCGCGGGCGGGCCATACGAGTTGGCGGGTTCCCAAAGCAAAGGCGGCCAACACTATCACCGCCACAATTCTGGCCGACACCAGCGGCCAGAATACAGCCGCCGCGCTCACTCGATCCATCAGGATGAAAAAGAGTCCAAATCCCAATCCGGCCACGATGGGCAATCCCAATTCGCCCAATCGAATTTTTGCCTGCTCATTGCTCGACACCAGCCACACGCCGAGCAAAGCCAATCCGAAGCCGCCGATCTGCCACCCGCCGGGGAAGCCGTCAACGAACGTTCCAAACACGGCGGGCAGAGCGGCGGAGATGACGGCGGCGGCAGGCGAGGCCAAACTCATCCGCCTCGAAGCCAGCGCCCGATACAAAGCCAGCAGACCGATTGCGCCGCACACGCCGGCGGCGGCGGCCCACACCATATCTGCCAGCGGCGGCACTTTTTCGCCAACGGCTAAAGCCAACGACACAAACAGCAAGCCGCCAATCGCGTCGCCGACGATGACGACGCCGTAAACGTTCGCGCGCCTCGTCGCCAGCCCGCCGCAAAAATCGCCCGCGCCCCACACCGCCGCCGAGAGCAAGCCAAATACCGTCGGCGCAACTTCAGCCCAGATCATTCTGATCCGGCTGACATCGAGCCAAGTGATTGGTTGAGGTAATCCAGAAACGGCTTCATCGTCTTGAACGCTTTCGCCGTTTCCTTTACGAACTCCGGCGACAGAACTTCCTTGTCGGTCAACCGATGAACCACAACCAGTTGTTTCAGGCGGAGCAGTTCGATTTCAGGATGATCGCGCGAATATCCTTTGGGCGCGCTCTTCAACTTATCGCCCTCCAGCGCGCCAAAGGCGCTGACGAAATTTTTGTGGTGGATGATTTTATTCAGGCGAGCCGCGTCCTGGTCAACGGCCTGCCGCCATCTGGCAAGCTGTCCGGGCGTGGGCATGTAGTGGCCGCCGCCCAGCATCGAGCGGCCACGCGGTTCAAGGTGGACGTAGTAAGGCAGGCTGGTTTGCTTTTTGCCGCCCGGCCCGATGACGGCGCTCATCGCCGTCTTGTAAGGGGATTTGTCTTTGGAGAACCGAAGGTCGCGGTTGATCCGGAAGACGCAATCTTTTGGCATCAGTCCGCCCAGGTCTTCGAACTTGCCGACTTCAGAAATCAGGGCGATCACCAGTTCCTCGAAAAGCTGGCGGGCCTCGTCGTAAGAATCGCGATTGCGATCAAACCAGAGCTTGTTGTTGTTGTGTTCAAGCTCGCTCAAGAACGTCAATATTGGTTTTAGATTGTTAGCGCCCATCCTGTTCTCCTTTAAAACCAAAAAGATACTAGCGAAAATCTGCGCGCGAAGCGTCTGCGTCCTAAAAACCAGCCCGGATAGTTACGAGGCCGCAAGCCAAATCGCTATTTGCGCTTCCGCCTTCGCTCGTTGCGCGTCATGTTCATAATCTCGTCCGGCGTCTTGCCGCCCTCCAGCAACCACTCGCGCTTGGGCTTGAGCGCGCCGGTGGGGCAAACGCCCACGCACTGGCCGCAGAACACGCACGTCGTCTCTTGCATTCCTTTGTCAAAGAACGTGCCGATGCTGGTCTCAAAACCGCGTCCGCTGAAGTTGATGGCAAACGTATATTGCGCGTCCTCAGCGCAGACCTGCACGCACCGCCAGCACAAAATGCACTTCGAGTAATCACGAAGGTACATCGGGTTGTCGTCCAGCAGGGGGCGCTCACGCTTTTCGCCGCCTTCAAAGCGCGTCTCGCTCGCGCCGTAATCGCCGATCATGCCCTGAATCTCCGGCGCTTCGGAAAGGTCAACCGCCGAGTCCAGCATCTCCAGAATCGTCCGCCGGCTGCGCTCCACTCGCTCGTTGCGCGTCGTCACTTTCATCCCCTCGCTCACCTGAGCCACGCAGGCCGGGGAGAGGACTCGCGCTCCTTCCACTTCCACCACACAAATGCGGCACAGGGCGTTGGAGGTGCAATGCTCGTGATAACAGATCGTGGGGACATCCTTGCCAACGCTTTGCGCCGCTTTGAGAATAGTCGTCTCGGCAGGAACGGTGACGGGTTGGCCGTCTATAGTGAGAGTCACATTGTTCATAATTACCCCTTAAACATCTCCGGCCAAAGTTTCATCGCGCTTAGCACGGCGCTGGCCGCCGTCTGGCCGAGGCCACAAAGCGAGGCGTCGGTCATCGTCCAGCCAACATCCGAAAGGCGGGTCACGTCGCCAGCCCGTTGCTTGCCCTCCGCGACTCGCTCCAGAATTTCGTGCTGGCGTTGCGTGCCAAGCTGGCACGGGTAACACTTGCCGCACGACTCGTGGGCGAAAAAGCGCCCCAGCCGCAGAAGCACGTCACGCATGTCGCGCGTCTCGTTGAACACCATCACCACGCCCGATCCAAGCGGCAACCCCGCGCTCCGAAGGTCTTCAAACGTCAGCTTCACATCCAAATCTTTCTCAGTCGCAAACGCGCCAGCCGCGCCGCCGAAGAGAATGGACTTGAGTCCGCCGCCCGTCACACCGCCGGCCAAATCGTCGAGCAAATGGCGAATGGTCACCCCGAACGGCGCTTCGTAGAGTCCGGGCCGGGCCACATCGCCGGAGACACAAAACAGTTTGGGGCCAGGGGACTTCTCGGTGCCAAGCTGACGGAAGGCGGTTGCCCCGTGAGTCAAAATGTAAGGCACTGTCGCCAGAGTCTCCACATTGTTGATCGCCGTCGGCTTGCCAAAGAGGCCGTGGGTGGTGGGGAACGGCGGCTTCACTCGCGGAAAGCCGCGCTTGCCTTCAATCGATTCAAACAGCGCCGTCTCCTCGCCGCAAATGTACGCGCCCGCGCCGCTTCGCACTTCGATGTCAAAATCGAATCCCGATCCCAGATAGCCGGCTTGCCTCAACTCGTCAACCGCCGCGCTCACGCGCTCAATCGCCGTCGGGTACTCGCCGCGAATGTAGATGTAGATTTTATTCGCGCCAATCGCGTAAGCGCCCAGCATCGCGCCTTCGAGGATGCGGCACGGATCGCCTTCCATCAAGATGCGATCCTTGAACGTGCCCGGCTCGGACTCGTCGGCGTTGACGACAAAGTATTTTGGCGAACCGGCGGCCTTCGCCGCGCCTTCCCACTTGACTCCGGTGGGGAAGGCCGCGCCGCCCCGCCCGACCAGACCCGAATTTTTTACTTCGTTGATCACGCCGGCAGGCGGCGTTTTGCCGCCGATGACTTTCTTCAGCGCCGCCATGCCGCCCGCGGCTTCGTACTCGGCCAGCGTTGCTGCCCGGCCTTGGCCACAGAGGGCGGTGAGCACTCGCAAGTCGCCGCCCACGTAATCGGCGGCTTCCCCGGCGTTCATGGCAAAGACTGCGTCGAGCGAGTCGGCTGTCACCTTGCCAAAGGTCAGGCCGCGATCACCGCTGGTCACATTCGCCGCCGTGCCCAGATTGCACAGTCCCAAACATGGCGCGCGCTCGACCGTGTAATCACTGTTTGCTTTGCGTTGAGCGGCCTCCAGCACCGCATCCGCGCCGCACATCGCGCAGGCCGGGTCGGCGCAAACGCGAACGACAGTCTTGCCGACCGGCTCGTTGTAGAACATCGCATAAAACTCGATCACGCCATAAACATCGGCCAGCGGCACGCGCAGGGCGCGAGCAACTTCGGCGGTGACGGGTTCGGGCAGGTAACCATAAATAGCCTGGGCGGCATGCAGGGCCGGGAGCAGGGCCGCGCGGCCTTGAGGAGAAAATTCTTTGAGAGTGGCTTGTAGAGGTACAAGATCAATATTGGACATCAAGCAAAGTCTCCTATGTCAGACAACCCAAGTGTAACCATCTCAGGAGCAATTGGCAACCACCAAGTTTAGAACCGGATCGGCGCTGTAAGATGCGCTATCAAAAGTTTCAAACGGCCTCTTTGAAATCCACGAAATCTCACCAAGCCTTCGTGTTTCTTCGTGTGACTTCGTGGAAGAAAATAGAGTTATAACTGCGTAGAGTATATAATGCGCTTAATCTTATCACCGGAGACTCCTCATGCCCCTCGATCTCGCCCGCATCCGCGCTCAATTCCCTGCCCTGGCCGTCAGCGACGATGGCCGCCCTCGAATCTTTCTCGACAACCCCGGCGGCACGCAAGTCGCCCAGCCCGTCCTGGATCGCATGACTCGCTATCTCGTTCACACCAATGCCAACAAAGATGGCGAGTTCATCACCGCCCGAGAGTCGGATGAAATCCTGCACGAGGCCCACGCCGCCGTCGCCGATTTGCTCAACGCGGCCTCGCCTGACGAAATCATCTTCGGCCCCAACATGACCACCCTCACCTTCTCGATCTCGCGAGCGTTGGGCCGCCTTCTCAACCCCGGCGATGAGATAGTCGTCACCCGCCTCGACCACGACGCCGACATTGCGCCCTGGCTGCTGGTGGCCGAAGATCGCGGGGCGGTCGTCCGCTGGGTGGACATTCATCCCGAAGACTGCACGTTGGACATGGCCGACTTTGAAAGCCAGATCACCGACCGCACCAAGATCGTCGCTTGTGGTTACGCCTCAAACGCCGTCGGCACGATCAATGACATCAAGGCCGTGATTGATATGGCCCACGCCGCTAAGGCGCTGGTCTTCGTGGACGCAGTGCAATATGTGCCGCACGGCCCGACCGACGCGCAGGCGCTCGACTGTGATCTCCTAGCCTGCTCGGCCTACAAGTTCTTCGGGCCGCATATTGGCATTCTATATGGCAAGTATGATCTACTCGACCGATTGACCGCCTACAAAGTGCGCCCGGCTAAAAACAAACCACCCTACAAGTTTGAGACCGGAACCCAAAACCACGAAGGCATCGCCGGGACGCTGGGGGCGGTGGAGTATTTAGCCTGGGTGGGCGACACCTTCGGTGGCAAATCCCAAAATCCAAAATCCCAAAGGCGGGCGCAGTTGGAAGAGGCGATGCGGCTGATGGTGGACTACGAGCAGGAAATCAGCCGACGATTGATTAGCGGCCTCAGTCAAATCCCCGGCCTCAAGGTTTGGGGCGTTACCGACTTCAACCAGCTTGGCCGCCGCGTGCCGACGGTGTCTTTCACGCTCGAAGGCTGGCAACCGCGAGAGGTGGCCCGGAAGCTCGGCGAGCAAAACATTTTTGTGTGGGACGGCAACTACTACGCGCTGGCGATCATGGAGCGCCTGGAGTTGCAGAAGAGCGGCGGCATGGTGCGCGTGGGCGCGGCGCATTACAATACGGTGGAGGAGATTGATCAGCTAGTAGAGACAGTGCGCTCATTGTAACCTTTCGTATATGCAGAATAAACGACCTGATTTTGAGTTGCTTGTCATTTTGAATTATCGGCGTTAGGATTGAAAGCCACGCGGCTTGCATCAGCAGTGAGGTATTCAAATGCGCTCTCTGCGCGCCCAACTTGGCCTAATCTTCCTCGCCTTTCTGCTCCTCGTCAGCGGCTCAGTCACGGCCACCTTCTTGACCATCCGAACCCAGGCCAGTGACGAGTTGGTGATCAGTCTGGCCGGTCGTCTGCGGCTGTTGATTCAGCAGATGACCATAGATGCGTTGGAGGCTGAAACCCATATCCTGCCTCTGCAGGAGTCGATCGAGGCCTTCGACACCACCCTGCAAGCCTTGACCAACGGTGGTCAAGTTCTCTTCCAGCCTGGCCGCCTGATCTCTGTGCCGCCCGCGCAAGATTCGGAGATCGTGGCCGGCTTACAGCAGGTTCAGTCTGCCTGGGACGTTTACCGCGAACACCTGAACAAGTTTGCAACCTTAGACCCGAACAGCCCAGAATTCGAGACCGAGCATGAAGCTTTGGAGAGTCTGGCTACCGACATGGCCCAAAAGACAGACCACGTCGAGAATCTGTTCGAGGCCGCCTCGGCGCGCAAAGTGGGGCGTCTGCAATGGCTACAGTTGATCTTCCTGGTCAGCGCCCTGGCGTTGTTGGTGATCGGCTCGGCGGCAATCCAGCGCCTGGTCATCGGCCCCCTGCAGAGCCTGACCCATGTCGCCGAGCGCATTGGTCGTGGAGACCTTAATACCGCAGTGCAGGTTCAAGGCTCGCGTGAAATCCTCACCGTCTCCCAAAGCTTTGAGACTATGCGCGGCCAACTGCAGACCTCACAGGAGACTCTCCGCGCCTGGACAGAGGAATTGGAGGCCCGCGTCGCCCGACGAACACGGGAACTCGTCGCCTTGTACGAGGTCAGCCGCGAGATTTCCTCACGCCTGGACATCAACCACGTTCTGCGGTCGGTAACCGAGAAAGCGAGGGACCTCCTGGGAGGGGACACAGCGGCGTTGTGCCTGTTGGACGAGACGGCGCAGGTTTTGAATCTGCAATCGGCCAGCGGTTCCCCGGAGGCCGTCTCTGGAACCCGTAGTCTGGCGCAGGACCCGCCGGCTGTTCGCGTATTGGCGGGTGACCGGGCGCTGATTTGCGGGCGGGATGAGTGTCCAAACTCATGCGGCATCCTGGCCGCTCCCTTTCGGGTCAGTCAGATCGCGGCGCCGTTGCGGATTGGCGGGCGAGTCACCGGCGAGCTGTGTGTGGGCAGCCAAAGACCGGGAGCGTTTTCCGACGAATCGGCGGGCCTGCTCACCAAGCTAGCCAATTCGGTGGCGATTGCTCTGGAGAATGCGCGTCTTTACGAGCAAGCGGAACGGCTGGCGATGCTGGAAGAACGCCAGCGCATCGCCGCCGAGATGCACGACGGCATCGCCCAGACTCTCAGTTACCTGAGCCTCAAAGCCGAGCAGGCCGCCGACCTTGCGCAGGCGGGAGACGGCAAAGAGACGGCGGGCGTGTTGCAGGGTGTGCGTGAGGCGATTGCTCAGGCCTCGCGCGAGGCGCGTCAGGCGATTGCCAGTTTGCAGGAAAGTCCGCCCCGGCGCCGCTCTTTGCAAGACCAGTTGACCGAGTTGGCGAGCGAGGCCGCCGTGAACGGCGGGTCAGCGATTGACCTGACCTTCGCCCTCCAGCCCCCGCCATTGTTTTTGCCGCCCGCCCAGGCCGAGCAGGTACGCCGGGTAATTCGCGAGGCGTTGTTGAACACCTGGCGCCATGCTCAGGCAGAGCACATCGTCGTCCGCCTGGAACAGCGAGGGGTGGAAGCGGTGGCGAGCGTGGAAGATGACGGGCGGGGCTTCGATCCCAAAGCGCCTCTCCCGGACCGAGGCAGTCATTTCGGCCTGAGCATCATGCGCGCCCGCGCCGCTCGCCTCGGGGGGCATCTGACAATTCTTTCGGCTTCGGGGCAAGGCACGCGCGTCACCCTGGCCTGGCCCCTGCCGCAAACAAAAGACGAAGAACAACTAGCGAAGGTCGAGGGCAGGTAGCATGGAACGGATTCGGGTATTGCTAGCGGATGATCACGCGCTGTTTCGCGAAGGGTTGGCCACTATTCTCGCCGCCCAGCCGGATTTCGAAGTCGTGGGCGAGGCGGGCGACGGCCTGGAGGCCCTGGTCAAGGCGCGAGAACTGGTGCCAGACCTCATTTTGATGGATATCGAGATGCCCGGCTTTGACGGCCTGGAAGCAACGCGGCAGATCGTACAAGAACTCCCCGCCGTGATCGTGGTGATGCTCACCGTGCGGGGTGAAGACGAAAAATTGTTTGAGGCGATCAAGGGCGGCGCGCAGGGCTACCTCTTGAAAAACATTTATTCGCGGCAGATATTGGACATGTTGCGCGGCGCTGTGCGGGGCGAGGCGGCTCTCACGCCGGCGATGGCTAGCCACGTCCTGGAGGAGTTCCGGCGCTTGAGCCAGCGCGTGCCTGGCGAGCAAAGCGCGGCCCTCACCCGCCGCGAGCAGGAAGTCCTCAGCCTGGTGGCCGAGGGCGCTACCGATCAGGAAATCGCCGACGCCCTCTACCTCAGCCTCAACACCGTGAAGAGCCACATGCGCAACATTCTGGCCAAACTGCACGTGAGCAGTCGGCAGGAGGCCGTACTGTACGCCCGGCCCAAGCAACCGCTCACAGGCAAAGGGGCCTGACGTCACACCCTGCTTCGTAAAACTAACTAGTCCATTGGCCTGAAAGAGCGATCGAAAGATCGCTCTTTTTTTCATGCCGAATTAATCCTATGTCCTCTCTTATGATACACATGGGCCTCTCAGCGCTTGGCGATCAATCCTTTGATCTTGACACAGGTCGGAGCCTCACACTTTCCAAAAGTGTGACGTATCACCGCCGACGAAACTCATCGGCGCCATAGTGACCACTTGCAAATGCGATGTAAGTGGTCAGGAGGACACGATGAATACAAAAAAGGGAAGAGCATTCAAAATCACAAGGTACTTTGTCGCAATCGGCATCCTTGTCTCCAGCGTGGCCCCGTGGGGCGCGTGGGCCAACGGAAAAGCCTATGCCGCGCCCGGCACGGCCGCCATCGGCGGCAGCATCTACACCGGGGCGCAAGATTCGCTGACCGGGCTGCCGATCTACGCTCCCGATCCGGCGGCCCCGCCGATCGCTGGCGCTACCGTCATGATCCAGAACGAAGCGGGAGACATCGTCGGCTACCCGACGGTGACGGGCAATGCCTGGTCGGCTACAGTGGACGCGCCGGGCGAGTACATCGTCATGTTCAGCGCGCCCGGACATGACGCCACCAGCCGCGCTTTCGAGGTCGTGGACGGCGACAACCTCACTCAAGACGCCTACCTGCCGCCCCTGCCCCTGCCGCTGGCTAATCTCCTCGTCTACGCCTTCACAGATAACTACGTGAACGGCGAGGACGACTTTCCAGATGATCCCGGCCTTGCGGGCGTGACCTTTCACGTGTACGACGAGGCGGGCAATGAATGGACAGGCATGAGCGGGGCCAGCCCAACCCTGCCGCCGGGCGCGGGGCCAGACCCGAACGGCCTCTATTACTTCACCGGCCTCCCGCCGGGCGAGGTCAAGGTGTGCGCCGATCCGCCCACACTGGATTGGTATCTCCTCACGACCGAGGAGGGGACGCACTGCTGGGAGAACAACCTCTACCCCGGCGACCCCGGCACCGAGGCCGGCCTTTACCTCGACTGGTTCGGGTATGTGCCGAAGTTGGGGCAACTGCCTCCGAGCGCGGACGCAGGTAGCATCAGCGGCACGCTCAAGGATGCCGACGGCAACTGGTTCGCCGACGAGCCTTTGATTCCGTGTTCATCCCCGGTAGCGCCACTGCTCTGTGTGCCCGACGGCGTCACGCCGAATGACTATGTGCCCAACGGCCTGGCCGTCCTCTTCACCGACTTCGAGAATACGCCCGTTCATCCCGTGGCAACCGCCGAGGCGGATGCGTCTGGCAACTTCACCTTCGACAACGTCCCGCCGGGCCGCTACAAGATCCACGCGGTGGATGTTCCCCTTAACTACATCTACGTCCAGCAACAGGTGTCGGTAGCGCCGGGCACGGCGGTGATCGGCCTGGACATCTTCGTGCCGCGCTTCTACGCCCGCGCCAACGGATATGTGAAGGACACGGCGGGCAATCCCATTGCTGGCGCGACAGTGAACCTGCGGCTGGAGGACGGCAGCATCTGGAAAGAGACGACTACGGATGCCGACGGCTGGTACAACTTCGACACCCTCGAAGAGGTCGAGATCACGGGGCACCTGGATGTCACGCTGCCGCCGGGCTATCACGGCCAGATCGAGAACGTCGGCGACACCCTCCCCGGCAAAGCCTTCAACCTGATGAGCCGGGATATTCTGTGGTTCACCATGAACTACCGGGCGAACCTCACACTCGAAGCCATCCCGGCGGGCACGGGTAACATCGCCGGCATGGTCTTCTACGACCATCTGGAACAGGGTACCTGGGTCGGCAATGGCCTCTATGAGCCGGATGAAGAGGGGACGATCCACGGCGCCACCGTCGAGTTGTACGACTCCACGGGAACGACGTTGCTCGACACCACGACGACCGGGCAGTTCAGCGAGGCGGATGCGCTGGCGCAGGGATGGATCAGGCCTTACACCTGTAATCCCGGGTTCGATCCAGCTTACGGCTTTGTGAAGTGCAATATGGACGAGTTTGGCCGGGTGATAAAAGGCGCAGTGCCCGGCTACTACGAGTTCCGGGGGCTGACGCCGGGTGACTACGTGGTGAAGGTGATCCCGCCGTTCGGTTTCTCCGCATCGCCTGCCGGTTCAGATGTGCAGGCTGTTGCGGTCGCCGACGGCGCTCGCAGCGACGTCAATCTCGGCGTCAATACACTAGCGCCTCTGGCGGGAGAAGTCGAAGGCGGCGTCTTTGACGACCTCAACCTCGACGAAGAATCCCAGAGCCTTCTGTTTGAAGAAAAGGCCGGCGTCCCCGGCGTTCCGGTCGGCGTGTACGACCATCTGGGCTACTTCATGGGCGACGGCCACATGGGTGATCCGCGTTGCTATACCGACTCGACGGTGTGCCCGGGTGGTGGACCGCTGGGACAGAAGCCGGAAGTTGAAATTCGCACGGCGCCGGGCGTTCACCGCTTCTACGGCAACGATCCGAGCCTGTCGGGCTACAACCCCTGCTACGACCCGCTGTACATGTCGTATGAGTTCCATCAGGGCGGGAACAAGTTCGAGGCCGACTGGTCGCTCCTGCCAGTCTGCTTCGCGGGGCTGGGCATGGCCCAGGTGCCCGGTCAACTACTCCCCAACAATGCGCCCGTCATTAACGCGGTGCTGCCGGGCAGCTTCTGGATCCACGGCCAGAACTTTGGAGCGACGCAAGGCAACTCCACCGTCACCTTGAGCGGCCAGTCGCTTCCCGTGATGTCGTGGACGGATACGCTGATCCACGCCGAGACCCCGCCGAATCTGGTGAGCGGCCCGCTCACCGTGGCGACCTCGACCGGCATCTCCAATGCCATGTACCCCAACGTGACTTACACTGCGCAATGGGCCAAGTACATGGCCAAGCGGTCGGTGTACGTGGACGCTGCCAACACTGGCGCAGAAGACGGCAGCAAA
Source organism: Chloroflexota bacterium (assembly GCA_016197225.1). NCBI lineage: Bacteria > Bacillati > Chloroflexota > Chloroflexota bacterium. The sequence continues at coordinate 70,975 of JACPWC010000119.1, read as the reverse complement.
GCGCATCCGTGGAACACGATCGGCGAGGCGCTGAATCACCTGCCCTCGGCCACGCCGCGTTACGTGTTCGTCGCGGCGGGGACGTATCACGAAAGGGTGAAAATCCCGGTCTCCAACGTCCGCCTCATCGGCGCCGGGCCGCGCGAAACGACCATTGACGGCCTCGACACTTCACCGGGCGCATCCGGCAAAGGCCCGACCCTCTACATCGGCGCGGGCGGCCAGACCGGCGGGGTGAGCAACATCGTGATCAGCGGCTTCACCGTCACCGGCGGCAGTGTGAACGACGAGATCGGCGCGGGCGTCTTCGGCGACTACGGCAACAACAACATAGACATCAACAACAGTATCATCGCCCGCAACGGCGGCTACTACGGCGGCGGCATCTGGCTGCACAAGTCCAACCACAACGTGAAGATCTGGTCGAACCTCATTGCCGAGAACGGGAACACCGGCGGCTACGGCGGCGGCATCAGCGTGAACGACGAGCCGGAGTACGGCCCCCAGCACGGCGAGCCGGAGCACATCCTCGACGACCATGCCCTCACGTCTCCGCCGGGCACGTACCGCATCTTCAACAACCTGATCTTCCACAACTTCTCGCCGGATTATGGCGGCGGCCTCGCCCTGTACGAGGTCAAGGACAAATTGTTGATCTACGGCAACGTGATTCTGGAGAACAAGGCCGACGATCACGGCGGCGGCGCGTTCTTCGAAGATACCGGACCGGTTGAGCTTTACAGCAACATCTTCCTGCGGAACTACAGCCCGGACGACGGCGGGGCCGTCAGCTTCGAGGACGTGGGTGACGACATCGCGACGGTGAAGGTTTACAACAATCTGTTCGCGCAAAACATCGCCGACGACCGGGGCGAGAACCACGCTCGCGGCGGGGCGCTGGCCTTCGATGACACGCTTTATGCTTCGGTGTACAACAACACCATCGTCGGCAACATCGTCGCCGGGAGCATTGATCCGGCGGGCGGCGGCCTCGACAGCGAACGGAACGGCCACGAGTATGTCGGCAAGGCCCCCGGCTTCAGCGACCCGAAGATCTTCAACAACATCCTCTGGGGCAACTGGCGCTTGCAGTACGACCAACCTGCCCACCTGCCGGGCGAAGACCTGCCTTACACATCGGGCGTCAACTACCAGTGGACGCCGAGCGAGTTGCACGTGGACAATCCGGGGCTCCAGCCCGAATGGCAGAGCGCCAATAACTCGGAAAGCTTCACCTACGTCAAGTACAACGACATCCGCGGCGGCTACCTGGCCGGGCTTAGGAATCTCGACATTGATCCTCTGTTCGTAGATCCCTTGAGCCTTGACTGGCATCTCCAGGCAAGTTCTCCGGTGATCAACAAGGCTCCCACGCAAGGCGGCCCGACTACTGATCTGGAGTTACGGCTTCGCAATCGGAAGGATGGAAAGATCGATCTGGGCGCTTACGAATGGTTTAGTACGCTCAGCGCCATGCGGATACCCTCGGGCATCTTGGGCGCAATTGAAATGCCAGGACCATAAGCGTAAAAAATGGACAAGCCCCTGGGTGAGGGGGGGCACCCAGAGGCCTGTCCGGTTATAGAATACAACAAATGGATGAGGCTGGCAATGTTCTTGGAGTAATAGAACAATTGCAAGGCCGATTCCTGAAAAAGAGTCACAAGAACTCAATGTGATTGCGCATATCGTCCGGATTTAGAACGTCATAAATCAGCATGAGTCCACGCACCATTACACCGACAGGCGTGTGCTGAGGCGCGTAAGGAATGCCGCTGTGAGAGATGCCTGCATCATGTAGCCGTAGAAAATCCGCGCCCTGACTGACAGTCACTCGCTCCTGAGAAGCAGCAAATGCTAGATGTTGTTCATCTTCCGAGTCAAGCATCTCAGCGTCTTGCGCCGTCAGTGCGTCCACCCCACGCTGGCGCAACCCGCGTGCTACGGCAGGATTCACATGTTCATCCATGTAGAACTTAATTCTGTCGGCCACTCAGCTTTGCCTGAACTTTAGAGGGAATGGAAACGCGCATGGCGTTGGCATAAGCTTCACCAGCCCGAATAGATTTGTCTACTTCAACCCGGTGGTCGTAGTAGTAGGCAATCGCTGCATAGACTTCGGCCAAGGTCAGGTCGTAGTCGGCGGCAATCTCATCGGCGCTTTGCCCCATCCGCTCATGCCAGATCACCACATTTTCCACGGTGATGCGATGCTTGACAATGCGCGGCCTGCCGCCGCAAATGCCGGGCGTGGAAATGATATGTGCGCCATTTGGCGTGGTCTTCGCCCGGCGGCGTTTTGGGGTGCGTTTGCGTGAAGCGCGAGTAGCGATTGTCATAGCGATTTCCTTTGACAACTGAAGCGCCCCAAAGGCGCTTCGGCTTTTGTGCCCCAGGCAGGAATTGAACCCACATCAGAGCCTTAGGAGTGCCCTGTTCTATCCGTTGAACTACTGGGGCGTAGCGGCGCATAAGTCGCGCCGACAAAATTATACAATGACTCCTCTAAAAATAATCCGGCCAGTGCGGGCAAACTTACTCGCGCTGGCCGGATTTTGCAATTGGAATCCAGGCTTCCGAAGTCTCCAAGACTTCGGAAGTCTGAGCCTTTTATTTGATCTCGCCCGTCACCAGCGCCTTCTTCACTTCGCCAATCAACTGCGTCACCGGAATGTCGCGCGGGCAGGCGTTGGTGCAATTGAAGGCCGTGCGGCACTTCCACACGCCGAACTGCTGGTTGAGCACTTCCAGCCGCTGGGCCGCCGCCGTGTCGCGGCTGTCGAAGATGAAGCGGTGAGCCTGCACCACCGCCGCCGGGCCGACGTAGTCGCCGTTGGCCCAGAACGACGGGCAGGAGGTGGTGCAACAGGCGCATAGAATACACTTGGTGCCTTCGTCAAAACGTTCGCGATCCACAATGCTTTGCCGCCGCTCCCGGCCATCTTCAGGCAGGGGCGTATCGTTGACGAAATACGGCATCACCGACTTGTAGTGATCGAAGAACGGCTCCATGTCCACGATCAGGTCTTTGATCACCTTCATGCCCAGGATCGGCTCGACGACAATGTTTGCGCCCACGTCTTGAATCAGCACTTTGCAAGCCAGCCGGTTCTGGCCGTTGATGCGCACCGCGTCCGAGCCGCACACGCCGTGAGCGCACGAGCGCCGCAAATTGAACGTGCCGTCGTGGTACCACTTCACCTGGTGCAAGGCGTCCAGGACGCGGTCGGTCGGTTCCACTTCCAGATCGTACTCGGCCCAGTAAGGTTTGGCGTCTTTCTCGGGGTTGAAGCGCTTGATTTTGAGATGAACTTTCATGTCATTTCTCTTTGACAACGGATGAAACGAATTTATCGGATGATGAAAACAAGAATCCGCTTCATTCGTTGAATCCGTTGTCTAATACTTCCGTTCCTTCGGCTGGAATTTGGTGATGACGACTGGCTTCTTGTCGAACTTGATGTCGCCCGCCGTCACGCCGACGGCGGCCCCGTTCATGGCGCAGTAGGCCATACTGTGGTTGAGCCAGTTGGCATCGTCGCGGGCCTGATAATCTTCGCGGGAGTGGCCGCCGCGGCTCTCGGTGCGGCGCAGGGCCGCCGCCGCCGTAATCTCGGCCAGGTCGAGCAAACAGCCCAGCTCAAACGTCTCCAGCACATCGGTGTTGAAAATTTTGCCGGTGTCGTCAATCTTCACATTCCGGTAACGCTCCTTCAACTCGCGGACAGTGTCCAGCGCCCGTTCCATGTCGGCCTCGTTGCGGAAGACGCCGACATCGCCCGTCATCGCCTTTTGCATCGTGTTGCGAAGAGCCGCCGGGCGCTCGTGGCCCTTGCCGGCGTGCAACCGGTCGAACTCGGCGGCGGTGTCTCTGGCGGCATTGGCCGGCAGAGGGGCGAACGTTGCCTGCTTGCAAAAGTCGGCCATGTGCTTGCCGCCGCGCCGCCCAAACACCACCAGGTCCACCAGTGAATTAGTGCCGAGCCGGTTCGCGCCATGCACCGACACGCAGGCGCACTCACCGGCGGCGTACAAACCGGCGACGGCTTTGGAATTGTCGGCCAGAACCCGGCCATCCACGTCGGTGGGGATGCCGCCCATGGCGTAGTGAGCCGTCGGCTGAATGGGAACCGGGTCTTTCATCGGGTCAATGCCCAGATAGACTCGCGCAAATTCCAGGATGTCGGGCAGGGCTTTTTCGAGATGCTCGCGGGTGACTTCCTTGCCGCCCGGCCCGCTCTTGAGGCGGTTGATGGTCTCGGGGCGGAAGTCCATGTAAACGTAGTCCTTGCCGCCGATGCCGCGCCCGTCGCGCACTTCCTGATAGATATAGCGCGAAGCCATATCGCGGGGCGCGAGGTCTTTGAGTGTGGGCGCGTAACGCTCCATGAAGCGCTCGCCCTTGTCGTTGATGAACACCGCGCCCTCGCCACGCGCCGCTTCGGAGAGCAGAATGCCCATCTTGTAAATGCCGGTCGGGTGGAACTGGAAGAACTCCATGTCTTCCAGCGGGACGCCGCGACGGTAGAGCGCGGCCACGGGGTCACCGGTGAGGGTGTGGGCGTTGGACGTGACCTGGAACATCTTGCCAAAGCCGCCGGCGGCGATCAGCACCGCCTTGGCGTGGAAGACGTGGATTTCGCTGGTCGCCATTTCAATCGCCACCACGCCCCGGCAAACGTTGTCTTCGAGGATCACGTCGGTGACGAAGAACTCGTTGAAGAAGTTGACTTTGTTCTTGATGCACTGCTGGAACAGAGTTTGCAGGATCATGTGGCCGGTGCGGTCGGCGGCCTTGCAGGCGCGCATCACGGCCTTCTCGCCAAAGTTGGCGGTGTGGCCGCCGAAGCGGCGTTGTTCGATCTTGCCCTCGGGCGTGCGGTCGAAGGGCAGGCCCATGTGCTCCAGTTCGATGATGGCCTCAATCGCGTCGCGGGCCAGAATCTCGGCGGCGTCCTGATCCACCAGATAGTCGCCGCCTTTGACGGTGTCGTACATGTGCCACTCCCACGAGTCCGGCTCCATATTGCCAAGCGCGGCGGCGATGCCGCCCTGGGCGGTGCCGGTGTGAGAACGAGTCGGGTACAACTTGGAGACGACGGCCACGTTGGCGGTTTTGCTGGCGTGCAGGGCGGCCATCAGTCCCGCCCCGCCCGCGCCGACGATGACGGCGTCGAATTGATGATGTTGAGTCATTTCTTCCCCCTCCTCAACGTCAGAAAGGCCAGGGCGACGACGACGATAACGGCGCCAACAACCGCCAGTGAGGTGACCCCGCTATTGCCAATGGTGACGCCAAAGCCGACAGCTTCGCCGCCGCGATCAAAGGTGAGGTTGGCGTTTGCGGCTCGGCTGCCAAAGATGGCGATGCCGCCGACGGCAGTGATGACCAGCCAGGCAAAAAAGATGAGGCGGTTCAGCGTCTTTCTCAAATTTTCGTGGTGGACGTAATCGTTCACCACGTAGCGCAGGCCGTTCATGCCGTGGGCGAAGGCGAAGCCCAGCAGAGCAATGTCGTAAATCTGCCAGCCGATGAAACTCCAGCGCCAGGCGGCGTAATTGAGATCAATACGATGCACGCCGACGATCACATCTTGCAAGAGCACGTGCCCCCAAGCCAGCGGCAGGAGGGCGATGCCGCTCCAGCGCATGAACAACCAGGCCCAGGTGTCGAACGTGCGGGGCACGTCCGCTTTCCGGAGAGTTGGAGAAGAAGTTGTAGCAGTCACAGTTTAGCCTCCACAGGCATTGAGGAAGTTACATTGGACGAGGCTGTTGCCCATCAAAATGGCGGCTGGCAACCAGAGAATGAAAGTGCCGGCCATCACCGCCCAGGTCGCTCTCACTTCCCGGTCGTGCGTCCACAACTGCGGCCAGAAGTCGAAGATGATGATCTTCAGGCCGTTGAGGCCATGGTAGAGCACGCCGGCCACGAGGGCAATCTCGCCGAGCATGAAGGGTGTGCTCCGGTAAAGTTCAATTGCGTGTTGATAGAGGTTGGGGAAGAAGTAGACGGTGGCTGTATCCAGGATGTGGATGATGAGGAAGAGGAGGGTGGCCAGACCGGCCAGGCGGTGAAATTGATAGGCCCAGTGGCCGATGCCGCCGCGGTAGCGCACCCCTTCCCAAAGGGTGTTGATGAGGGTTGCCATGAAGAGTCTCCGTGAGGGTAGAAGAATTGAAGCGGGTGAAATTGTAGCACAGAGGCGTTACAGCGGCTAAACGTTGAATGTAATATGTAATATCTTCGGATGATTAATGTCCGGTCTCTTGCCGAGAATCAGTTGTAGAGCGAGTTGGCAACTCGCTCTACAGATCTGCCAAGAATCAAAACCGGATTGGAATTTGCTTTCCAATCCGGTCTGACTTACCAAAAGAAAAGTCCAAGCGTCAGTCCAGCTTCCGCCTCACGCCGCCATCTGCGCCGTGGCTGAACAACACCGGCCCTTCGTCTTCGACCACCGTCTCAATGTAAACCGGCCTCATCCAAACGGCGTACAGGTTTCGCAGAGTCTCTTCGGCAAACGGCAGATCAAGGTCAACGCCCACGTGACGGTGCATCAAATAAAGCTCGCCCCGGTTGCCGTAATTGGCGTCCACCACCTCAATCAACGGCTGGCCGAAGTTGGTCAGTTGAAAGAGCAGGCCGCGCTTGATGTCCTGAAACTTACGGCTGGCGATCTCGTAATTTTCGGTCTCGTCGTTATAAGCAAAGGTAAAGAGCTTTTGCTCGCGGGCAAAATCTTCAGTAAGAAACTCGTCAATGAAGCCGATGTCGTTGTAGATGCGCCGCACTTCAAACACCTTCTGCCGCCCCAGACCCACCTTCTTGTCCCACTCCTTGCGCGTCCTGTAATCATGGCAGGCCTCGTACTCGGCCCCGAATGCGCCCCGATTCCAGCGGTCTTCAAGGTCGCGGAACAACTCGAAGCCCAGCTTGTAAGGATTGAGGCGGCCCCCGTGCGTGGCAACCACGCCGGAGTGATGCTCGGCGTAGTCAATCAATTCGTCGGGCGTCATGGCCTTTTCGGTCATGATGTGAGTGTGGGTGAACACGGCCCAGCCTTCATTCATAATTTTCGTCTGGCGTTGCGGCGCAAAGTAATAGGCTTCCTCGCGAATGATGTCGAGGATGTCGTGTTGCCAGTGAGCCAGCGGCGCGTTTTCGAGCAGGAAGAGCAGAACGTCGCGCTCCGGCGACTCGGGGAAATGCTGACGCGCCTGCTCGGCGGCTTCGATCCTGCGCTGTTGCTCGGCCAAAAATTCCGGCGGATTGATAAACTGATCCATGTATTCCTTCGCCGGAAGTTTCCGCACCGACTCGGGTTCAGCCGTCTCTGAAGTGGGATGCGGTCGCCGCCGAATCCCGGCGGCGTGAATGTCAATCAGGTTGTCGAGCGAGAGGCAGGTATCAACGAAGGCCTCGACCTTGTCAATGCCCTGCCGTTCGATGTGGCGGCGGACGCGGGTGGCGTGGTTCGCCATCTCGTCCAACATCTTGCGGTTGGTGTGGGCGAACCACAAATTGTTCTTGAAGAAATCACAGTGGCCGTAAACGTGGGCCATCACCAGCTTCTGATCGACTCGCAGATTGCTTGCCAGCAGGTAGGCATAGCACGGGTCGGTGTTGATCACCATCTCGTAAATGCGGTGCAGGCCGTAAGCATAAGACTTCGACAGGCGCTCGTATTCCATGCCAAAGCGCCAGTGCGGGTAGCGCGTCGGGAAGCCATCGTAGGCCGCCACCTGGTTCAACGTCCGGTAGTCGAGCATCTCAAAGCGCGTCTCGAAGAAGTCCAGCCCAAACTCGCGGGCGTAGCCTTCGATGACGCATTGTAGTTCGAGAAGATCAAGCGAGAGCGACATTCCTTATCTCCAGCAAACGACAAACGTAAAACGTAAAACCTTGACGTTTGTCGTTTGACTTTACACACCTTTCCCCAAAAACGTCTTGATCGCCGAATAAACATCCCCGTCCTCGTTGATTTTGGCCGTCGCCAGCTTTTCGTTATGGACATCGCCCAGCGTTTCCATGAACTGGCGGCCATACCCGCCCTGCACCTGTCCGTAGCAGAACAAATTCATCGGCGGCAACAACTCTTCTTTCAACAGAGCCAGGCATCGTTTGTCGTCCTCGTCGCCAAAATTCTCGCCATCGGAAAAATGAAAAGCGTACAAGTTCCACTCGTCAGCCGGATAATCTTTGCGAATGATGTCGCGGCACAGTTCGTAGGCCGACGAAATCTTGGTGCCGCCGCTCTCGCGGACGTGGAAAAAAGTGTGGGCGTCCACTTCGTGGGCGGCGGCATCGTGGACAAGGTAGCGCGTCACCAGATTCTTGTAGTGAGCCTTCAGCCAGGAGTCGATCCAGAAAGCCGTTAATCGCACCAGCTCTTTCTTGCGCTGAGTCATACTTCCCGACACGTCCATCATGTAAATGATGACGGCGTTGCTGTCCGGGCGCGGGTAAGTCTTCCACGAGCGATAGCGCTTGTCGTCGTGAATGGGGATGATGGCCGGGCGCTGAGGGTTATACGTGCCGGACACCATTTGCCGCTTGAGGGCTTCGCGATACGTCCGTTTGAAGTGGCGCAGGCCTTCCGGGCCGACGCGACGGATGCCGGTGTAGCGGGTGGTTTCGCCCTGAACGTGATTCTTGCTCCTGGGCTGGATTCGGGGCAGGCCAAGCTCCTCGCCCAGCATCTGCACCAACTCTTCCAGTGTCAATTCCACTTCGAGAATGTGCGCGCCGGGCTGATCGCCGGCCACGCCATCGCCGTTTCCCGGCTGGCCGGGGCCGAGCGGCGTGCCGGGTTCACCGTCGCCCTGGCCCACCCCGCCCTGCCCGTTGCCAAAACGAAAGTGCGGCAGTTCAATCTGCGGGATCGGGATGCTGACCAAGTCCCTGCCCTGGCGGCCAATCAATTCGCCGTTGGACATGTACTTGCGCAAATTCTGGCGCACCTGGCCGCGCACAATTTGCCGGAACCGGCTGGCGTCCTGTTCAATCGCTAGTATCATGGCTTATCACTCCTACCCAATCACAACTTCGGGCCAAACGTCAAACGACTCGCGAAGCGCGTTTGTCGTTTGACGTTTGCCGTTTCACTTTTGTGACGTGTCACCTCTGGCAAAAATACTTGCCACATAGTTCAACACATCCGTCGCGCACACATCACAATAGCCCAAATTCTTGATCAACCGGCTCTTCACCACTTCAATCTTCTCCTGTGTTTCGCTGTCAATCACGTTCGAGACCAGGCTGGTGAGCTTGATTGAGTCCTTTTGATCTTCAAAGAGCTTGAGTTCGAGAGCGCGGCGCAGGCGGTCGTTCGAGTCCCAGCTAAACGTCTTGCCGTCAATCGCCAGCGCGCCGATGTAGTTCATAATCTCCCGGCGGAAGTCGTCCTTGCGGGCTTCGGGAATTTCGATCTTCTCTTCAATTGAGCGCATCAGCCGTTCGTCGGGCGGCTCGTCCTGGCCGGTGTAGGCGTTCCGCACTTTTTGGCGCTGGGTGTAGGCCTTGATGTTGTCAATGTAGTTGGCGCTCAACCGTTTGATGGCGGCTTCGTCGGCGGTGATGGCCCGCTGGACTTCGTTCTTGACGATCTCGTCGTATTCGGCGCGGGCCACGGCCAGCAATTCGCGGTAGCGTTTGCGTTGTTCGTCGTTGGTGATGAGCGAGTGGTGCTTCAGGCCGGTTTCCAGTTCGCGCATGAGCAGGAAGGGGTTGATGCAAGTGCGACTCTGATCACTCACCAGCGCGTTGGAAAGCTTGTCCTGAATGTAACGGGCCGAGACGCCGATCATGCCTTCCTGTTTGGCTTCGGCCTGCAATTCCATGACGCTGTCTTCGGTAAAGCCGGGGATGACGCGCCCGTCGTACAGTTTGAGTTTTTGCAGGAGGGTGAGGCCGGCGCGTTTGGGTTCCTCGAGGCGGCTCAACACCGCCCACAGGGCGGCAATCTCCAAAGTGTGCGGGGCAATGTGCTTGCCCACCACCCGGCGGTCATTGAAGTCGCGTTGGTAAATCTGCACTTCGTCGCTGTAGCGGGTGACGTAAGGGACGTCAATCTTAATCGTCCGGTCGCGCAGGGCTTCCATGTACTCGTTGCTGAGCAGGCGGCGGTACTCGGCCTCGTTGGTGTGGCCGATGATGACTTCGTCAATGTCGGTATGGGCAAACTTCTTGGGCTTGATCTTGTGTTCCTGCGAGGCGGTGAGCAGGTCGTAGAGGAAGGCCACATCGAGCTTGAGGATTTCTATGAACTCGACCAGGCCGCGATTGGCAATATTGAGTTCGCCATCGAAGTTGAAGGCGCGCGGATCCGAGTCGGAGCCGTATTCGGCGATCTTACGGTAGTTGATGTCGCCGGTCAGTTCGGTTGAGTCCTGGTTCTTCTCGTCTTTTGGCTGGAAGGTGCCGATGCCGACCCGATCCTTTTCCGAAAGCAGGAGCCGCTTGACGCGCACTTGTTTGACCACCTCTAGCCAGTTGCCATCGGCTTGTTGCAACAGGCGGTTGTAGACGTAGCGGCAAGCCGGGCACAGGTCGCCTTCGATTTCGACCCGGTCGTAGTTGCTGTTGCCGGCGTTTAGCTCCTGCAAAACCGCCGCCCGAAATTCCGGCGGGATGAGGTGGAGCGGGTCTTCGTGCATGGGGCAATCCATGCGCTCGCCGTCTGGTGGAAGCCAATAGAAGGAGTACAGGCGGCCGGCTTCGGTGCGAGTGTAAGCCTCGAGGCCTTTCTTGAGCAGGCGGACGATGGTGCTCTTGGCCGTGCCGACCGGGCCATGCAGGAGCAAAACACGGCGCTCGGTTCCGTAGCGCCGGGCCGCCGACTGGAAGATGCGCACCAACTCCATGAGCGGCTTGTCCAGCCCAAAGACGGCGTCCTTGCCGTTCTCAACCGGGTCGTCGAAGAAGCGGTAGTGAATCAGAGTCTCACGGTTGCGGCTGTATTCCTCACTGCCGTAAGAAACGATCATGTCGTAAAGACGCTGGAAGGCCGAGCGGGCCACTTTGGGATCGTGGCGCACGATGTCGAGATACTCCTCAAATGTGCCTTCCCAGTGCTGGCCGCGAAAATTGCCGGCGTCTTGCAATTGTTCGATCTTGGACAGGATGGATGTTTGGCCCATGTTCATCTCCATTTTTTGACTGACAAACAGCAGTCGTTAAGACATCAGTGCCGACAAATGGTGTCGGTCTTGATAGATTGGACGATGTGAATGGGCGGCGTCTTACGACGGTTTGGTTAGGGTTTGGTCGAAAATCGGTAGAAATAGTTTGAGGACAAGTAGTGAATTATGACTAAAGGGGAGCTTCGTCTTAAACAACACCGCCCAGACACCAAGTGTTTTCGCGAAGCGAACATTTGGTGTCTGGGCGGTTTATCGAAAACCGGTTTGTTTACACGACTTCGCCTTCCAACGTCTCTTCTTCCTCGAAGGTGGCCAGGAGTTTTTCGGCTTGCGGCAGGGCGCCGTCGGCCAACATGCGGGCTACGGTAAGCAGGGCGGCATGTTCTTCGGCGCAGTCGGGGCACTGGGCCAGGTGAACGGTGACGGGCACGAGGCGGTCGCCCAAGGGAGTCCGGCCATTGCCGGTTATTTCGGCATCCACGTAAACCGGAAGAATCTCTCTTAGTGTTTCGCAGTCAATCTCCGTGTCGTGCGTCGAATAAATCTGATCCAGCCAGTGCAGTAGTTGAATGCGGTCCACGTTTGCTCTCCCGGTGAGAAGATTTGGCAGAATTGTTGCTCCCTGCACCAATAGGTTAGACGCTTTGGGTAGGCGTTATCTTACCACTATTCCTCGAAGGCGGCCAAGATATCGCCCGGGGTGAGGTGGCGGGCGATGAGCTGGTCGCGGATGTTTTTGCGGGCGTCGTGCAAGAGTTTATAAAGGGCGTTGCGGGAGAGGCCGAGCGCCTCGGCCACTTCGTCCATCGAACGGCCCTGCCAGTGAACGGCGATGACGGCCAAACGCTGGCGCTCGCCAAGTTCGGTCTCGACGATCTCGCGGAGCAGGGCCAGGTAGTTGCGCCGTTCGGCCAGGTGTTCCGGTTCGGCCCTTTCTTTGTCGGCGACGAGGGATTGGAAGACCGCCGGTTCGTTTTCGCGCAGGCTGTCGAGCGAGAGGTCGCTGTAGCGCCGCCGTCGCAATTCGCTGGCGGCGCGGTTGATGACGACGCGGCAGGCCCAGGTAGTAAATTTGGACTCGCCGCGAAAGGTGTGCAGGTTGTCGCGCACTTCAAGCAGGGCTTCCTGGGCCAGGTCTTCGGCCAGGCCGCGCACCGCTTGCCGTCCCCACTCGGCCAACTCATGGCGGTTTTGAGACAGGTAAACCAGAACAGCGCGCAGGAGGAAATCGTGCAATTCATCCAGCGCCTCGGTCTGAGCCTCGCCGGGCGATTCGTTGAGCGCCCACAACCAGTCCTGATTTGAACGCGGGAACATGTTGCCTGTCTGTTTTGTACCCGGGAATGCAACGGATATCCAACAAACAATATACCATAGTCGCGCTTCAAGATTGATTGACTCAGTCTTTTCTAATCCTACAGTAAGGCAAAAAAACGGGCCGAAGTTTTCAACCTCGACCCGCCACACTCTTACCGTCTGGTTTTTTTAGCCGCCTTTTTTCTGGCAACCGTTTTCTTCTTTACAACCGCCTTCTTTTTAGCAGTCTTCTTTCCTGTCTTTCGCGCCATTTCCCTTTTCTTCCCATCCATCCAGGCAATCACCGCGTCGCCGAACTCGCTACACTTCACTTCCTTCGCGCCGTCCATCAGGCGGGCAAAATCGTAGGTCACGGTCTTGGCCCCAATCGCGCCGTCCATGCCTTTGACGATCAGGTCGGCGGCTTCCGTCCAGCCCAGGTAACGCAACATCATCTCGCCGGAGAGGATGACCGAGCCGGGGTTCACCTTGTCGAGGTCGGCATATTTGGGCGCGGTTCCGTGCGTGGCCTCGAACACGGCGTGGCCGGTGTCGTAGTTGATGTTGCCGCCGGGGGCGATGCCAATGCCGCCCACCTGCGCGGCGAGGGCATCGGAGAGATAGTCGCCGTTCAAATTCATGGTGGCGATCATATCGAACTCGGTGGCGCGAGTGATCGTTTGCTGGAAGACGATATCGGCGATCACGTCTTTGATCAACAACTTGCCCGAAGCCAGGGCCGCCTTTTGCTCAGCATTGGCCGCCTCTTCGCCCTTGTCCTTTTTCGTCCGCTCCCACCGCTCCCACGTGTACACCTTGTCGCCGAATTCGCGCTCGGCCAGGGCGTAGCCCCAATTGCGGAATGCGCCCTCGGTGTACTTCATAATGTTGCCCTTGTGAGCCAGGGTTATGCTCTTGCGTTTGTTCGCCAGCGCGTACTGGATCGCGGCTCGCACCAGCCGCTCGGTGCCTTCCTGCGAAACGGGTTTCACGCCGATGCCCGCCGTGTCGGGGAACCGCATCTTGGCATACTCTTTCGGAAAGTGTTCCTTGAGCAACTGCTTGAAGCGGTTGTTGTCGTCGGAGCCGTTTTCGAGATCGATGCCGGTGTAAATGTCTTCCGTGTTCTCACGGAAGATCACCATGTCCACGTCCTGAGGCCGTTTCACCGGCGACGGCACACCGGTGAACCAGCGCACCGGGCGGACACAAGCATACAAGTCGAGCAGTTTCCGCAGGGCCACATTGAGACTCCGGATGCCGCCGCCGATGGGCGTGGTGAGCGGCCCCTTGATCCCCACCAGGTATTCGCGGAAGGCGTCCACGGTTTCATCCAGCAACCAGGTGCTGAACAGGTTGAAGCATTTTTCTCCGGCGTACACCTCCATCCACTGAATCTGCCGCTGGCCGCCGTAGGCTTTAGCCACCGCCGCGTCGAGCACGCGCACCGAGGCCCGCCAGATGTCGCGCCCCGTGCCGTCGCCCTCGATAAAAGGGATGATGGGCCGATCGGGCACACTAATGCCCTGCGCGCCACCGGCAATGCTGATCTTGTCGCCCGTTTCCGGGACTTTGATATATTGGTAAGTCATTAAATTCTCCGTGAAGTATGTTTTGTTTATGGTTGGCGATGTTTGGGCACGCGCACCAGGATCGCCATTCCTTTGCTGGGCAGGCTGTTCGTTTCAAACTCGGCGCCAATGGCCTGCGCCCGCCGGGCCATGTTCGAGAGGCCGTGCCCCACCCGCCTCGGCGTGCCGCGAGGCGGCAGGCCCTGGCCGTTGTCTTGAATTTCCAACAGGACTCGCTCGGAGTTTGTCGCAAGCCGAAGCAAAACCCGGTTGGCGTGGGCGTGTTTGGCCACGTTGGCCAGCGCCTCTTGAGTGATCTGAAAGAGGGCGATGCGCGCTTCCGAATTTAACTCGTCGTTGGCTTCCGGGGCCAGTTCCAGATCGGTGATTACCAGCGTGTTGGCCTTGAACTCGGCGGCCAGCCGCCGCAAGCCGTCGTTGAGGTCGTCGCCCTGAAAGTTAAGCGGGCGCATATCGAGAATGTAAGAGCGTATCTCGCGAATGGTATTGTTCAGGCCGTCAATAGCCCCGCCCAGCCGTTCGCGGGCGTTGGCCGCTTCGCCGTCGTCAATCAGGCCCTGAATATACTCCAACTGGAGGCCGACGGCGTAAATGGACTGAATGACTCCATCGTGCAAATCCATGCCAATGCGCTGGCGTTCTTCGAGCACGGCCAATTGAGCCACCTGCTCATACAGCCGCGCATTTTCAACGGCCACGCCGATCTGGTGGCCGATGGCCGTCAACAAAGTCAGGCTCGATTCGTCGAAAGCGCCCGGAGCGCGAGCCGCCAGATCGAGGCTCCCCACCACCTTGCCTCTGGCAAACAAAGGAATGCAGGCGTAGGCTTTGAAACCGGCGCTCACCACCTGCTTCCGCAAATAGCGGCCATCGTTCGCCAGGTCATTCGATACTATCGGCTGGCCCGTCAAAGCCACCTGGCCCGGAAAGCCCTCGCCCAGTCTGAAGGTGGTGATGGATTGAAACGCTTCCGGAAATATGCCCCGGTGCAGGGCCATGACCATCTCGTCCGTCAATTCGTGGCGCAGGAAAATCTCGCCCGCCTCCGCGCCCGAAACCGACAACACCTGATCCAGCGCCTCGATCATGACTCGATTGAGATCAAGATAATGGCTGGTGGCTACGGCCACGGCGTTGAGAGCGGCCAGTTCGCGGTTGCGCTCCTCTAGTTCCCGGCTGTGCTTCATTATGGAGTGATAGAGACGGGCGTTTTGAATCGCGCTGGCGGCGTGAGCGGCCAGCAATTCGATCAGCGCCTGATCGGCCTCGCTGAATTCGTCGGCGCTTTTCTTGTTGGTCAGGTAAAGGTTGCCGAGGCACTGGCCTTTGTAGAGGATGGGGACGCCCAGGAAACTGCCCATCACCGGGTGACCGGGTGGGAAACCGACTGAACGGGGGTCGGCGGCAATGTCGCGGACGCGCACTGATCGGCCCTCGCGCAAAATGATGCCCAACAACCCCAGCCCGCGCGGCCAGTGGCTAATGCGCTCGCGCTCTTCGGGCGACAGCCCAACAGTGATAAACTCGGCCAGCGCCCGCCCGGTTTCGTCGGGGACACCGAGGGCCGCGTACTGAGCGTCGGCCAGCAGGGCGGCGGCGTTCACAATCCGCTGAAGCACTTCCGGCAGAGACAAGTCTGTCGAAATTGCCAGTACCGAGTCGCGCAGAGCGAGCAGTTGAGCGTTCATCTGCTCAAGCTCCTGCCGGGATTGCAACTTGAGAGGCTGGGTCACAAGCCCCGATTGTAACGACGAACGGCCATTCCGACAATATCAAGACTAGTTCTCGTAAACCCAGGTAACTGGGTCTCTCTGGAGGAATCGGTTGCCCGATTTCGCCGCTTGCGGTTATACTTTGTCTCATGAAACGCCAACGCATTATGTTAGTAGATGATCATGAAGTGGT
Source organism: Chloroflexota bacterium (assembly GCA_016197225.1). Classification (NCBI taxonomy): domain Bacteria; kingdom Bacillati; phylum Chloroflexota; species Chloroflexota bacterium. The sequence continues at coordinate 55,037 of JACPWC010000119.1, read as the reverse complement.
GCGGCTCGGCCTGCGCGCCCTGATTGACCGCCACCCCGACATGGAAGTGGTGGCCGAGGCCGCCAGCGCCAGTGAAGCCGTGACCAAAGCCAACGCCTACAAACCGGATGTCGTCGTTTTGGACATCCGCCTGCCGGGCGCGAGCGGCATTGACGCCTGCCGCGAAATCTCCGCCGACCTGCCCGGAACTAAAATCATCATGCTCACCAGCTACGCCGAAGACGAAATGCTCTTCGCCGCCATTCGCGCCGGCGCGGCGGGCTATGTGCTAAAACAGGCCGGCGGCCAGGATTTGATCCGGGCGATTGAAACGGTGGGCCGGGGCGACTCGCTTCTCGACCCGGCCATCACCGAGCGCGTCTTTGCCGAAGTGCGCCGGGCCGCCCGCCAATTTGAATCCGAAGCGTTTGCCAAGCTTACCGAACAGGAACGCCGGGTGCTGGCCCTGGTGGCCGACGGCAAGACCAACCGCGAGATCGCCCACAGCCTGCACCTGGGTGAAGGCACGGTGCGCAACTACGTGTCGAGCATTCTTTCCAAACTGTCCGTTGCCAACCGCGCCGAAGCCGCCGCCTACGCCATTAAACACAACCTCAAAGACACGCTCGAGTCCTGAAACCAAACGCCCAAAGCCTCCCCAGACTTTGGGAAATTGGACTGCCGCTTAAACTAACACACGCCAGCAGACTGCTGGCGTGTGCTTTTTCACTTTTTCACATGACAATTGTCATGATTGCTCTATCGCACCTCGCCCGTCGCCGGGTCAACGCCCGTATCCAAAAAGCCGGAGGCCAACTGCGGCAGCAGTTCATCCATCAATCCGGCAACTGCCGGGCTGACATTCGGGCCAAAGTTGGAAGCCAGAGAGAGGCCATTGGCCAGATCAAATGGAATGGATTTAGCCGGCGGCGTGCCGGCCAGCAGATTCATGATCACCGACGGCAACAACAAATCGGGGCGGCGAAGGACGCTGTTCAACACCTTGTCAGCGCCAACGGTGAGTGTGGCCGCCTCATCCTGCCCGAGGCCGATCACCCACGTCCCCTGCGCGGCGGCGGCTTCCAGCCCGGCGTTGCCTGCCTCGCCGGCGGCGGCGAATATCACATCCGCTTTAACTTCTTTGAGCCGCGCCGCTGTGCCCGCCCCGGTTTCAAGGTCGGTCGTGTTCTCCAGTTCAATCGTCCACAATTTGCAATCGCCGCAAGCGTAACGCAAACCGTGAGTAAAGCCGTTCGTGTAAAGCTTGCCTTCGAGCGTGTTGGCGACAACTACCAGGCCCACAATGCGCTCCTGTGTGACGTATCCGGCCAGCGCCCCGGCCACAAATCCTTCCTGATCGAGCCGGCTCCCCGGCCCGCCCAACGTGTAGTAGTTGGCCAGCGTTTCGTCGCCGGGTTGATCCACGCCGACAAATGTGGCTTCTGGATGCGCTTGCGCCGCGTTGCGCGTGACTTCAGCCAGGTCAGCTCCCGCGACCACAATGATCGTATCGCCGTGACCGACGGCCATGGCGATCGCCGCTTCCGGGTCTGCCGAGTCCAGCGCCTCAATCTCGATGAGGTCCAACTGAAAGAGGGCCGAGTTCGTGGAGGCAACAAGTTGCATGCCGTTCAAGCTCAGGGCCGGGATTGAACCGGCGGGCGCGTTGGCGGCGCGGGCGACAAAGCCAACGGTGACGGTAGAAACAGGCGGGGCGGTGGGTGGCGGCTCCACCGTTGGACTCTGGGTGGGGGCCGCCTCTGATGGGGGCGGCTCGCTCGTCGCCCCGGCCGGAGTTGCATTCGGGCCATTGCCATCAATGGATCCGAAGGCGCACGCGCTGAACGCAATTATGAGCAGAAATAAAAATGCCGCCTTGAGCGGTAGTGAAGTGAATTTAGACATGGAGCTATTTTAACCGAAATCAGTTGGCGGCTTCTCTTGACCGGGGGTTTTCAGATCGGCCAACAACCGGCGCGTTGCTTCGGCAACAACGTCAACAGCGTGATTGAAGGCTTCTTCGTTGGCCCGTGAGGGAGCACGGTAGCCGCTCACTTTGCGGACGAATTGCAGAGCGGCGGCGCGCACTTCATCGTCGGTGGGCGGTTCGTCGGGGTTGCGGAGTTTTTTGATGCTTCGGCACATTGTGGGCTACCTTTATATATCGCTCTGTTGTATTACTTCGTCCTTCACGCGAAGCGTTCCTAATTCATCCTTCCCCTCAACTCCCCCAATCCCTCAAATACAAAAAGTCGTATCCCACCGTCCGGTTGCTAAGCTTGGCAATGAGGGGCGGCATGCGCTTGAACTGGTTGCGGCGGATGGTGGTTAGGACTCTGTCCACGAACTCCGGCTCGAAACCGGCGGCGATGGCTTCGTCACGGCGGTAGCGCTGATCCACCAACAGGTAGAGCAGTTGATCCACGCGCTCGTAGGTGAAGCCGAGTTCGCCCTCGTCGGTCTGGCCCATCCACAGGTCGGCGGTGGGCGGCTTGTCAATGATGGGCGCTGGCACGCCGACGGCGGTTGCCAGTTGGCGCACCTGCGTCTTGTAGAGGTCGCCCAGCGGGTTGAGGGCCGAGGCCGCGTCGCCGAAGATGGTGGTGTAGCCGAGCAGGATTTCGGTCTTGTTGCCGGTTCCGATCACCAGCCCGTTGAAAGCCGACGACTGATCGTAGAGGACGATCATCCGGGCGCGGGCCATGGCGTTGCCGCGCCGCTTGCTGTCGGCGTCCGGCACATGCTCGAAGAGCGGGTCAACCATCGAGGTGATCTCGACCACAAGGTTGTTGTGAAGGTTGAACTTGTTGATGAGCAGGTCGGCGTCGGCCAGGCTTTCGGGCGAGGAGGTTTTGTAAGGCATGCGCACGGCCAGCACGTTCCCGGCCCCCAGCGCCTCAACGGCCAGCGCGCACGACAGCGCCGAATCAATGCCGCCCGACAAGCCGATCACCGCCCGCGAGAGTCCGGTGCGCGTCACCTCCTCGCGGATGAATGAAACTAGAATCTTGCGAGCCAGATCAGTGTTGATACGCAGTCGTTCCGAAATGTCATTCATAAATTGGAACCGCGAAGGCGCGAAGAGCGCGAAGAAATCTTTTAAATTCTTTGCGTCCTTTGCGTCTTTGCGGTGAAATTACTCTTTGCCCACAATACGACTCAATTCACGAGCGACCAGCCCGGTGCGTTCGTCGCGCAGGATCGGCAGGCGGGCGCGGGTGCGGTGCAGTTGATTCAGGTCAATGGTGGTGACGGTCAGGGCTTCGTCGAAGTACGGGCCGCGAACGACTAAATTGCCGTCCGGATCGAACACAGTGGCGCCGCCCCAAAAATTGAGGCCGTCTTCAAACCCGACCCGGTTGGTGTGCGCGATAAAATTGGTGAACAGGCTGGCATAAGCCTGGTTGACGTGTTCCACCCAACGGGCCGAGTCCAGCTTGTCGGCGTTGTCGAGGCCGCGCCCCGGGCTGGCCGACTGCATGAGCAAAATGTCGGCCCCGTCGAGCCACAACAAATACGGCGGGCTGGCGTGCCAGAAGTCTTCGCAGATCAACATGCCCACCCGGCCCCACTGCGTGTCGAAGGCGCGGATGGCATCGCCCCAGGCAAAGAAGCGGCCTTCGTCGAACATGCCGTAAGTGGGCAAATAGACTTTGTGGTGGACGTGGGCGACTTGCCCTTTTGAGAGATAGGCGGCGGCGATGAAGAAACGGTGGCGGGCGTCCTCGTCCACAAAGCCGACCATGAGATCGAGTTTACGGCTGGCGGTCAGCAGTTCGGCGAAGATCGGATCGTCGGGCGAGGGCCGGTGAGCGACGGTGGGCACGAGGTCTTGCAGAACGTAGCCGGTGAGCGAGAGTTCGGGGAAGCACAACACCTGCACGCCCTGAGCGGCAGCCTGATCGGCGTAAGCCAGGTGCTTCTCAAGGTTGGCTGGCACGTCGCCAAGTTTGGTTTTGATTTGGGCAAGACCGAGAGTGAGAGTCGTCATAGAAAAGATTCACCGCGAAGGCGCAAAGAGCGCAAAGCTTTTATAAGGTCTTAGCGTCCTTCGCGTCTTCGCGGTTCGATTCGGTTTGTTTGGCGGCGGCGCCCGGTTCGAGCGCCCAGGCAACTACGAGACCGACGAGGCCCAGCACGATCATAACGGCGTTCGCCGCCGCATCCAATCGCCAACTGCCGACCAGGGGCATGTCGTCGCCGCGAACGAAGCTGACGGCAGAACCGGCGACGGCGATCAGTGTGATCGCAAGCGCAAAGCGAAAGCCGCGTGGCCGCGAACGAGAACGTTGAGAGAATAAGTAGCCGAATGCAAGCAGGCTGAGGCCAAGGCCGATGATCTGTGACGGCCAGCGCGGCAGGACGACGCCGTACAGGTCGGGCCAGTTGACGGCGAAGGGCAGAGCACCGGGCGGCACATCCAAACCGGCGGCGCAACCGGCGGCGGCGCAACCCAGCCAGCCAAGCGCCGAAAGGAGTAAGGCCGGCAGGGCCAGTTCATCCAGGATCGGCGCGATCGGTTCACGACGGAGCCAGCCAAACACAAAGAGGCCGATCAACCCGCCAATCGCCGCGCCGGGCCAGGCGTAGCCGCCTTCCCACAGCCGAAACATTTCGCCGACATGATTCTGAAAATAAGCCCAGTTGCCAAAAGCAAAGGCCAGCCGCCCGCCCACGAGCGCGCCCGCCGCCGCAAACAGCCCAGCATCAAGCCAGCGGCCCGACTCGCGCCCATGCGCTAGGGCGCGAAACCACAGCCAGGCCAGCGTGGCGACGAGGCCGAGGTCAACGAGGACGGTATAGGTGGAAAACGCAATTGGGCCAAAGGAAAGGGTGGGAAGCATTGAGGTAATCATACCAAAGGAAAGAGAAGGGGAACAATGAGACAAATCCCCGTCCGCGAGGACGCGGGCCAAGAGCACTTGTGAATAATCACCGCCCCATTTCCATTGCCGCCGAACGCGATCACTGCTAAACTCCCCCCATGTCCAAACGTCGCCGCTCCTCATCCCGTCGAACGACCACCTCACTTGCCGCCAGCCTCGGCGTCTTGCTTTGCATTGGGCTAATTTACGGCGCGCAACAACTCTTTGGCGGCCTGCTCGGTTCAGCCGCCACGCCAACCCCGGCTGTTGAATCCGCCCCGACCAGTGGCAGCTGGTATCAACTTTACTTTACCGACCCGCGCAATCCAGACGACAAGAACAACCGGCCTGAAGAAAGCGTTGACGATTACGTCGTCGCCAGCATCCACTCGGCCAAACGCACAGTGGATGCCGTCAGCTACGAGTTCAACCTGCCATCTATGAAAGAGGCCTTGATTGACGCCCACAATCGCGGCCTGATCGTGCGGCTGGTGACCGACACTGACAGCATGGGCGAAGAAGCGGTGCAGGAAATTATTGACTCTGGAATCCCGGTGGTGGAAGACGACCGCGAACCGATCATGCACGACAAGTTTGTGATCGTGGACGGGACAACCGTGTGGGCCGGCTCGTGGAACTTCACCGAGAACGACACCTACCGCAACAACAACAACTTGCTTGCCCTGACCTCGCAAAAAATCGTCGCCAACTACCAGACCGAATTCGACGAGATGTTCGAGCGGCATGAATTCGGCCCGAAGTCGTCGGCCAACACGCCCTACCCGCAAGTCACCGTGGACGGCGTGCTGGTCGAAAACTACTTCTCATCCGAAGACGGCGTGGCCCAGCACATCCTCGACGCGCTCAACAGCGCCAGCCAGAGCATCTACTTCGCCGCCTTCACCTTCACCCGCGACGACTTCTCGCAAGCCATCGTCGCCAAAGCCAACGCCGGCCTGGCCGTGCGCGGCGTATACGAAACGCGGCAGGTGAGCGCCGGCTCGGACGAGTCATACAACTTGCTCAAAGGGGCCGGCGTGCAAGTTCTACTCGACGGCAACCAGTACACCATGCACCACAAATTCTTCGTCATTGACAACCAGATTGTCGTCACCGGTTCCTATAACTTCACTAAAGCCGCCGAGGACAAGAACGACGAGAACGTGCTCATCATCCACAGCCCGGAAATTGCGCAGGCCTATTTGCAGGAGTTTGCGAAGGTGTGGTTGCAGGCCGGGGGGAATTGAGCATTCCGAGCGAGGCAAGATGATATACTTTCCAAGTCTGGAAAGTGAGGTAACAAGCCATGTTGATGACTGAAACTCGCTATGAGCATGTTGCTCTCAACGAAGATAAAGTCCCGGTTATCATCGGCACAACTATGAAGATTGTCGAGCTTGTGCTCGACAAGATTGCCTATGGCTGGAGTCCGGAAGAGATTCAACTCAACCATCCCGATTTGACAATGGGCCAAATTCACTCGGCCCTGGCTTACTATTGGGACCACGCCGAAGAGCTTGATCGCGACATCGAGCGGCGACTGGCACTTGTAGAAAACACACAGAAAGAAATCGGCCCATCGCCCTTAATAGCCAAATTGAAAGCCAAGAGGCTAATCTGATGGCTGGCTGTCTCTCTCTACATGGATCATCACGTGCCGCGCTCTATCACCGTCGGCCTGCGCCTGCGCGAGGTGGATGTGATAACAGCCCATGAAGATGACGCAAGCCAGATGAGCGATTCAGATCTGCTGGATCGCGCAAGCGAACTGGCACGCGCTTTTCACACGAGACGACGATCTTCTGGCCGAGGCAGTCAAACGGCAAAGGAGCAGTGTTCCCTTTAACGGCGTCATTTATGCGCATCAGCTTCGGGTCTCGATTGGCACGTGCATCTATGATTTGGAGATCATCGCCAAAGCCAGCGAACCCGAGGACTTGGACAATCAGGTGGTTTTTCTTCCGTTGTAAAGCCAAACGATGGCCTCCATTTCTGCTTCCTATTCTTCCCAGGAATCACCTCTCAACAGCCTCAGCCGCTGGCTGGCGATGCTGGCCGCCCTGGCCGTCATCGCCGTTTCCATTCTCGGCCTCGGGCTGGGCGGGGTGGAAATCGCCTACGGCAACACCCTGTATCCCGGCGTGTCGGTGCGCGGCATTGATCTTTCCGGCCTCAGCCAGGCCGAGGCCAGCGACCTGCTCTCGCGCGCGTTCACCTACCCGCAAACGCCCTCGTTCACTTTCCGCGACGGCGACAAAGCGTGGACAGCCACCCCGGCAGAACTCGGCGCAACCTTCGCCGTCGAAGAGACGGTGAACCGGGCCTTTGCTTATGGCCGCTCCGGCAACTTGCGGCTCGATCTCGAAGATCAGTTTTGGGCGTGGTACGAAGGAACCGACATTGCGCCAGTGATGATGTTCGATCCTAACCGGGCAACCGCCTATTTGAGCAGTATCGCTTCCCAGATTGACACCCCGCCGGTTGAAGCGGCGCTCACGGTGAATGGCACACAAGTCGTCGTCACACCCGGCGCCTACGGTCGAACCGTCAACGTCGGTGGGACACTGGATCAAATTATCACCCCGCTTCGCGCCCTCGGCAGCGCCGACGTGCCGCTGGTCATCGTCGAATATCGTCCCGGCGTCCTCGATGCTTCCCAACAAGCGGCGATTGCCCAAACCATCCTCAGCCAGCCCATGACGCTGGTCGTCGAAAACCCAAGACCCGGCGACCCCGGCCCGTGGACGTTCGATCAGAATGAGTTGGCTTCGATGCTGACCATCAATCGCACTGAAGACGCCAACGGGGCGCGCTACGAAGTGGGGCTGGAGGCAACCAAGCTCACGCCGTTCCTAGAGACGCTCACGCCGTTGCTGGAGGTCAAGCCTCAAGATGCCCGCTTCATTTTCAACGACGAGAAACACGAGTTGGAAATTATTCCGGGCAAGGAGGCAGTGGATGGCCGCCTCTTAAACGTGGCGGCCACCATTCAGAACATCAACGCCCAGGCCGTGACCGGCGGCCACACCATCCCGCTCGTGTTCGACATCGTCGCGCCCCAAATCGGCAAGGACACCAAAGCCGCCGACCTCGGCATCACCGGCCTGGTGTCAGATCAGGTCACTTACTTCGCCGGGTCGAGCGCCGAGCGCATCAATAACATTCGCACCGGCTCGGCGGCCTTTCACGGCGTGCTGGTGCCGCCGGGCGGCACGTTCTCGTTCAACGAGGTTCTGGGTGACATCAGCCTCGACACCGGTTTCTCGGAAGCCTTGATCATTTACGCCGGGCGGACGATCAAAGGCGTGGGCGGCGGAATCTGCCAGGTGAGCACGACGGCGTTCCGGGCCGCCCTCTTCGGCGGCTACCCCATCGTCGAGCGCCACTCGCACGCTTATCGCGTGGGCTACTACGAAAAAGGGTTTGGCCCCGGCCTCGACGCCACGATCTTTTCGCCGGTGGCCGATTTCAAATTTATCAACGACCGACAGGCCTGGCTGTTGATTGAAACATACGTTTACAACAACGGCGTTTTGCAGTTCAAGTTTTACTCGGCGGACGATGGGCGCAAGGTGACGGTGGGCACGCCCGATGTCAAGAACGTCGTGCCGGCACCGAACGACAAGTACGAAGAGAACGCGGAACTGGCAACAGGCACTATCAAGCAGGTGGACTTCAAGGCCGACGGCGCGGATACGGTGGTGATTCGCAAGGTGGAGCGCGACGGGCAAGTGTTGTGGGAAGACGCTATTCGCACCCACTACCTGCCCTGGCAAGCTGTTTACCAATACGGCCCCGGCACCACGTTGCCCGAAGGGGCAAACGCCGAAGCGACGGCCACCCCCACCCCGACGCCGTAATTTTAGCGCCCTGGTTGTGTTTGAGAACCAGGGCGCTTTTTTCTCCTGAAACTTTCACCCCGCCCGCCTGTCTTATTCATTGGGACAATTCCCAGAGGAGGGCAATATGCACACAAATCGTAGAAATAGAGTCCGGCTTATTGCGACCGTCAGCCTGATGCTCTTGCTGATCGGCGCAACCGCCGGCCGGGCCGCCGCCTTTGATTTTCGCGGCGGCGACACCGTCACCATCGGAGCCGGCGAAGTGGTTGACGACGACCTGTTCGTTGGCGGCAACACTGTCGTCGTGGATGGAACGGTGAACGGAGATTTGTTCGCCAGCGGCTCGGACGTGGAAGTGAATGGCGTGGTCAACGGCAGTCTGTTCGTCGGCGGCCAGACGGTGAAGATCAACGGCACGGTCACCGGCTCAGTGTACGGAGGCGCAATGTCGCTAACCTTCGGGCCGCAAGCCAGCGTCGGGCGCAACGCGCTCTTCGGCGGCTTCAGCCTCAAGGCCGAGTCGGGGAGCGTCGTCAACCGCGACTTGCTGATGGGCGGCTATCAAGCCTTGCTCGACGGCGAGGTCGGGCGCGACCTGAAGTTTGGCGGAAGCGCGTTGGAACTGAATGGCAAGGTAGGCGGCGACGTGATGGCCGAAGTCGAGTCGCCCGACGCTAGTTTCCAATCGAGACCGTTCACCTTCATGTCCGGAATGCCAAAGGCAGTCGCGCCCGGACTGCGGGTGAGCGAAGGAGCGGCGATTGGCGGCAAGCTCACCTACACCAGTTCAGTTGAACAAGCCACCGCAATTCAATCTGCGCCTGAAGGCGGCGTGGCTTATCAAACGCCTCAGCCGGGCCAGACACCCGGGCCTCAACCTCGCGCCGGTTTTACCTTCAACATCTTCGGCTGGATATTTGATCGCCTCCGCGAGTTCGTGACGCTCATGCTGTTGGGCGCGCTGGCCGTGTGGAAACTTCCGTCACTGCTCACCTCGGCCACGGAACAGGCACGCGCCAAACTCTTGCCGTCGGCGGGCTGGGGGCTGGTCGTCGTGATCGTGGGCTACGTTGGGGCGGCCATCATCGGCGTGATGATTTTTGTGGCGGGCATCCTGTTCGGCATCATCACCCTCGGCGGCCTCTCGCAGACGATCTTCGGCGTGGGCTTCTCCACCCTCAGCCTGGCCTTCACCGTCTTCACCCTGTTGGTGTCGTACGGCAGTAAACTGGTGGTGGCTTATCTTGTGGGCAAGGTAATTGTGAAGGCCTTTGCCCCACAAGCCCCCGACAATAAGTGGTGGCCGCTGGTGGCAGGCGTGACGCTCTATGTTTTGTTCCGCGCGATCCCGCTGTTGGGCTGGCTCGTCGGCATCGCCGTGACTCTGGTGGGCGTGGGCGCGATGTGGTTGCTCTTCCGCCAGTGGCGGGCGGCCAATGCCGCTCCGGCTATTGTTCCGGCTACCCCAACGTCGTGAAACGGATTTCAAAAAACGGCTCTACCAGATTTAACGTGAAAAATTTTTTAGGACGCAGACGCTTTGCGCGCTGATTTTCGCTGATAAAAAACAAAACCGCGTTCATCCGCGCGCTTTGCGTCTGCGTCCCACTTCCCGTTAAAAACGGGAGAGCCAAAAAAACAGAAGCCAGATGACAGCGAGGACGCTGTCTTCCGGCTTCTGTACCTTGAAGTCTTCAATCAGAATTGAAACCGGTTGCGGAACGGCACCACACGCCGCGTGTAGTTGGTGACGTACTGTTGTAGCCGATCCTCAAGCTCTTCCCACTTCTCGCTCTCCATCACCTCATCCACCGTCTCCCGCGACTCGCCCACAAAGGCCACCAGCCTCAGCGGATAATCGCCCACAGCGGTGTGCCAGGCTTCGGCCATGCCCAGGCCCATCTTCTGAACCGTCGGCACCAGTTCGCCAAGCATGAACTGGTAATACGACTCCTGCGTTTCAGGAATGATGTCGTAGCTCAACAAAACTTTGGTGTAGCTGGTTAAGTCTTCTGTCATACCCTTAATTCTATCGCACTCGGCGCGGAACGCGGCGATACAAATCGCCCGTCGTCCCCAGCCGCACTTCGGCGCGTTTCGGCCAGATGCCGGGGATGGCCGCCTTGCAGTTGGGGCAACAACCGTCGTCGGCGATCTGGTAGTCGAGAATAACGTAGCCGTAGCGAGCAATTAGCTTGTGGTTGCAGGACGGGCAAAAGGTGTTTTCATACTCACCCACCTGCCCCGACAGGTTGCCGGCATACACAAACTGCAAGCCCGCCTCCTGCCCGATCTCGGCGGCGCGGATCAGTGTCGAAGCGCGAGTCGGATCGGGTTCCGTCATCTTGTAATCAGGATGAAAGGCGGTGACGTGCCACGGAATCTCCGGGGACACCGACTCGATATATTGAGCCGCCTCCATCAACTCCTCGTTGCTGTCGTTGAAGCCGGGGATGACAAGAGTCACCACTTCCACCCAAAAGCCCATCTCCTTCGCCAGCTTGATGCCGTCGAGCGTGTTCCGCAAAACGCCGCCCAACTGCCGGTAGCGTTTATCCGACATGGACTTGAGATCGATCTTGTAGCCAATCGTGTACGGGCGAATGTGCTCAAGAGCGTCGCGCGTGACGTTGCCGTTTGAAATGTAGACGCACTGGAGGCCGTGTTTGCCCGCCTCTTTGAACACCGCCACCGCCCATTCAGACGTGATGAGCGGCTCGTTATACGACGACCCGACCAGCTTTGCCCCGGCGCGCAAACCATAGTTCACCAATTCCTGGGGCGTCACAATTTGCGGCGGCGCTCCAGCCACATCATCTCGCAGTGTCTGTGATGTCTGCCAATTCTGGCAGTTGTGAGTTGCCAGCAAATTTGCAAGATAGGAATGTTCGCCCTCAACCTGAAGATTGTAAACATCGCCGTCGTAATCAAAAGTCTCAATTCCCCGAATACGAACATACCAGTGGTTGTCGTCTTCAAAGGCAAACTTGCGGCGATGCTCGCCAAAATACCAGTTGACGGCATACTGGTACGGCGAAGCCTTCACCTGCCGCCCCAGGATTGGGCGATCGCCCAAATGGTGGCGGGAGAGTGAGGGCAACATTCCCAGCTTGAGGGCAAGCCAGGCAACGCCGTGAGCAAGTTCCTCCGAGACGGTGTGAATCTGAGTCAGGCCGTTGGCGCGAGTGCTACCGTCGCCTTCAGCGTAAGCCCGCAGAAACGCATCGGCCACTTCGCGATGCGCTTCAAAGAGGGGCGGCGGAACGCGCTTCGTTCGCGCCCCGTGCCCGCAGAGCGACTCAAAGCACAAAGCGATAGAAGCTTTGCTCACCGCAACGCCAACGGTTGTCTCGCGGTAAACCTTCTGAGCCTGCACGCCGAACACGTCGTTCAACAGCCCTATTACTTCGTCGGCTAGCGATTCTTCGTGATGACCGAAAGAGAAATTCAACACCGCCGAGTGAACTCTGTCTTTCGAGCGAACGACACAGCCTTCGGCGCAGTAGTAGCCGAGCAGTTTGGCAAGCCGCGTGTCCAACGCAAGCGCCAACGGGATGCCGGGCCGGTGCTCTTTCGGCAAACGAACATACCCGTCTTCAACCGTCAGCCCTGCGTTCACTTTGCCCAGCCGCTCCAAATCCCAAACGCCGCGATTGAGCTTGCTCCGCAGATGCCGGACGTGAGAGGCCTCTTTCCCAATCCGCCCGCCAATCTCGCGCGACGACAAGCCTTCTGCTGATAGTTGCAAGACTTCGGCCAGTGTTTCGCGATTGATCGTGTGCTCGACGTGATAAGGCTTGACCAGCGGCTTGAGCAACTCGGCAGTATTAACAGTGACAGAATGAGAGAATGCAAAACGCTTCGGAACAGCCAAAAGGTGGTCAGGGGTAAGACGGCCAGACTGAACGAACTGCGGGGAAACCGAGGGCGCAGTCGTTGCCAAAAGCTCGTGCTCAGGTGTACATTCCAGCGGCGGCAGGTACCATGCCCGAATGCGTTTCATCTGGCCGCGATACGGATGGCGGAAAAGTTTTTCGACCCGGCGGGCCTGCCCGGTGCGAGTGTAAACGGCGACTTCCCGTGTGGGGCGGCGTACTTCTTCGTCGCCTGCTCGTCGAAGTGTTCGGCCTTCGGCAAACAGCGACGCGATCGGCTTTGTTCCTTCTGAAGTTGCAATATGCGTGTTTGGCGAGAGACAGTAGGCGCAATGAAAATCACATCCCAGCATCCCGAACGTCAACGTATCCGAGCCGGGATAAATGTGGAAGAAGGGCTTCTTCTCGGTCGGGTCGCACTGCAAAGCGCCCACGTAGCCCCAGGGCACTTTGAGTGTCCCGCCTTCGTTGAAGCGCACCTGGCAGATGCCGCGCCGGCCTTCCTTGATCAGACAACGGTGGCCGCAGGCGTAACATCGCACTGCGTTGTCGGGCAAGCGCTCGTACAACGTGCCTTCCATCGTCAGCGAATCCAACAGCGCTTCAAGTGACTGAGCCATCTTACTGCTCCATCAAACGCCGGGGAAGCCGTCTCGGCACTTTCGTGCCGCCCATCGTCACCGGCGGCCTCCCCGTCGTCACCGATTGCCATCTCGACTCGGCACGCTTCCCGCGTTATCTTAATCTCAAGGGATGCGCGCCTCCACCTTGATCATTATAGCACCCGAAGAAAGGTTGCCTTTAAGTGTATACTGACCTCGCCTTCGCCCTCGATACCAAATCAACCCCCGACATGTCTGACCACATTATTCAACGACTCATGGACACGGTGCGGCAGGCCGTCGTCATTGACCCGGCCAGGCTGGAGTTGATTCTGGCGGCGCTGTTGGCCCAGGGCCACGTGTTGTTGGAAGACGTGCCCGGCATGGGCAAGACTCTTGTCGCCAAAGCGCTCGCCCGCTCCATCCATGCCTCGTTCAAGCGCATCCAATGCACACCCGACCTTTTACCAAGCGACATCACCGGCAGTGCCATCTACAACCAGCGTGAGGGGCGCTTCGAGTTTGCGCCCGGCCCCATCTTCGCCAACGTCGTCCTCGTGGACGAGATCAACCGCGCCTCGCCGCGCACCCAGTCGAGTCTGCTGGAGAGCATGGCCGAAGGCCAGGTAACCAGTGACGGCTTCACCCACGCTCTGGCCCAACCGTTCTTCATCATCGCCACCCAGAATCCGGTGGAGATGGCCGGCACGTTTCCCCTGCCCGAAGCCCAGCTCGACCGCTTCCTCGTCGCCCTCAGTCTGGGTTATCCCGGTTACGAAGACGAAGTAATGATTTTGGAGCGCGAAGAGCACGACGACCCGCTCGACAAACTCGAACCGGCGGTAGACCTGGGAGAGATCATGACTCTGCAACACGCCGCCCGCGCTGTGGATGTGGTGCGCCCGCTCAAAGAGTACATCGTGCGGGTGGCCGCCGCCACTCGCGCCCACCCCGACGCGGTGCTCGGCCTCAGCCCGCGCGGCGGCGTGGCTCTACAGAGATGCGCCCAGTCGTTGGCCCTCATCCGCAAGCGCACCTTCGTCACCCCCGACGACATCAAATCCGCCGCCCACGCCGTCATGCCCCACCGCCTCCTCGCCCGTGACCGCCGCACCGAGACCGCGCGCGAGATTGTAGCGCAAGTGTTGAGCGAAGTGCCGGTTCCCGTAGAGTAGTCGGCCTTTCGTCATTTGTCATTCATCATTTGTCATTCATCATTTGTCATTCGTCATTCGTCATTCATCATTTGTCATTCATCATTTGTCATTTGTCATTCATCATTTGTCATTTGTCATTTGTCATTCATCATTTGTCATTTGTCATTCATCATTTGTCATGTGTCATTCATCATTTGTCATTCATCATTTGTCATTATTATGCCCACCTCCCGCGCCGCCTCCTTCCTCCTCGCCGCCCTCGCCCTCTACTTCTTCGCCAACCAGACTCAAGTCGGCTGGCTGTACGTCATGTCGGCCCTGCTGGCCGGCACAGTGCTGGCCGCATGGTGGCTGGGGCGCGGCGCTCTACGCCTCATCTCCGCCGACCGAACTGTAGAGCGAGATGGCATCTCGCTCTACGAAGGTGACGCCGTCACCGTCGGCCTCACCCTCCGCAACACAGGCCGCGCCAACGCCGCCCTCATCCACGCCGCCGAGCACTGCCCGCTCATGCCTGCCGAGTCGATGCCTCTCCAACTCTTCATTCCCTCGCTCCCAGCCAATGGCTCGGTTCGACTCGATTACGAAGTCACAATAGATCGTCGTGGCCTGCATGAGTTTCCGGCGCTCAAGCTGGCCTCCCGCGCCCCGTTCGGATTCTTCCAACGCAAGCGGACTCTGCTCGCGCCGACTCGCGTGCTGGTCTACCCCGAAGTTCGCCGGTTGCGCCGCCTCAGTTTGTTGGACCGCCAGCCCGCCGCCCAGCTTTCTCACCCCCGCGCCGGGCTTGGCACCGAAATCATCGGCGTGCGCCCGTTTCGCAGTGGCGACTCGCCCCGCCACATTCACTGGCGTACCGCCGCCCGCACCGGCCAGCTTGCCAGCAAAGAATTCGCCGACGAAACCCAGCCCGGCCTGACTCTCGCCCTCGACCTTTTTCGCCACCCTTACCCGCAAACTCAAAGCAAGCACACGCCGTTCGAGTGGGCTGTCAAAATTGTTGCCAGCATCGGCGACTACGCCCTGCGGCGAAATTACCCCGTTCACCTGGCCACTGACTCTTCAGCCTGGCCCGCGCCCTCAGGCGCAGTGACTCGCATCGCCCTGCTTGAATATCTGGCCCGTGTTCAACCCGTTGGCGAAAACAAATTAGTTGACGTACTTAACAACCGCGCCGCCCAAACCTTCGTCGCCGTCCTCCTCCCCTGGCCCGACTCAACCGTCGTCGAGTCCCTCGTCGCCCTTCGCCATCGCGGCCTCGAAGTGCTGGCCATCCTCCTCGACCCCGAGTCATTTCCAGCAAGCGGCCCCTCCGCCCGCGCCCTGGCCGACGAGTTGAGCGCGCTCGGAATCGAATCCCGCCTCGTCAAGTTTGGCGACGACTGGGAACAGAAGTTGGCTGACACGAAAACACCAGCCGCGAATTTCGCTAATGAACGCGAATTACCAACAACCAATTCGCGGCAATTCGCGTAATTCGCGGCAAAGAAGATGTCACTTTTCAACCGCGCCGCCAAACTCCTCTGCTATTCCCTCAGCGCCGTCTTCAGCCTGATGGGATTGATGTGGCTGGCGATAGCTCTCTTTCGCTTTACGCCCTTGCGCTTGCTGGCGGCCATCATCATGTTCGCCGGGGCCGCCGCCCTGTTCTACCTCCCGCGCCTGCAACTCAAAATCCTGAGCTACGCCGTCCGCAAAGAGCCGGAAAAATCTTTGCGCCTGCGCTGGCTCACTTTCGGTGCACAGCTTACCGGCCTGCTGGCGCTCGGTTACACCTCGCAAGTATGGATCGCCGCTTTGCTCTCAGCCGCCCTACTCATCTTCGGCCATCGTTACGCGCTCTACCACATCCAGCACAAGCCCATCCTTACCGTGCGCGTGGCGATCTTCGCCGCCTTTCATCTCGCCTTCCTGTGGATGATGGCCGGGTTGTTCATCGGCCAGCCCTACCCACAAGCCCAGTTCGCCATGCTGGCGATGGGCATCGTCAGCTTCGAACAGTTCAGCCGCCTCAACCTGTATTCAGGCTTCGGCCTGGCCCTCATCAACCTCTACGTCGCCGCCACCCTCAGCCGCGATCTCGCCTTCGCCCTCTTCCTCACCGCCTTCCTCATCCTCTTCCTGGCCTTCTTCTGGCAAGCCGACTCGGAAGATGGGGTGAAGGACAACCCAACCATCCTAAAAACATCAAGCTTTCACATTCCTCGCTCCTCTCTCTTCTCTCTTCCCTCTTCTCTCTTCGCTCTTCGCTTCACCCTCCCCATCTTCCTCGCCACCGCCCTCGTCTTTCTCCTCACCCCCCACTTCGCCGGCCGCCCCATCTTCATGCCCATCTCGCTCCAAGTTCCCATCCGGCAAAATCCCTCGTCCGAGATCATCAACCCCGCCGTGCCGCTGGTGCAAATTCAGGGCATGTCCACCGACAGCGGCGAATACTATTACGGCTTCGCGGGCAGTCTCGACTTGAGCTATCGCGGCGGTCTCAGCGACAAAATCATGATGTACGTCCGCAGTTCAGCGCGGAGTTACTGGCGCAGTCACGGCTACGATTTTTACGATGGTCGCTCGTGGTCGCAAACCGGCGATGGCGAAGTCCAAACGTACTCGTACAACATTCAGCCGGGTCGTTTCTTGTTGCGCTCGCCCGCGCCGCCCGGCCAGCAATTCGTGCAAACGTTCTTCATCGCCCAGCCGCTTCCCAACCTCGTCTTCATGGGCGGCGCACCGGTTGAGCTTTACATCGCCTCCAACGAAATTGCTATAGATAACTCCGGCGGCGTCCGCGTAGGCGAAGCCCTCAAGCCGCCCATGTACTACTCCGTCGTCTCCGTCAGCCAGGACTTCCCGCCCGAAGCCCTCCGCACCGCCGGAACCAATTACCAATTACCAATTACTAATCGCTACTTACAACTTCCCGACACCGTCACCCAACGCACCCGCGACCTCACCCTCGAACTGACTCGCAACGCCCTCACGCCCTACGACAAAGTCATCATCCTGCGCGACTACCTTCGCGACACTTATCCTTACAACTACTTCCCGCCGCCGCAACAACCCGGCACGGACTCTGTTGACCAATTTCTGTTCGTAGACAAGGAAGGCGTGTGCGAGCAATACGTCAGCGCCCTGGTCGTCATGCTTCGCAGTCTCGGCATCCCGGCCCGGCTCGTGGCCGGCTACGGCACGGGCGACTACAACCCCGTTACCAACCTCTACGAAGTGCGCGCGAACGACGCCCACGCCTGGGCCGAAGTTTATTTCCCAAACGTCGAATGGGTTCCGTTCGACCCCACGCCGGGCTGGAACGGCGACCCGCGCACCGGCCCGGTGAAGACGTGGATATTTTCGGGACTTGGGGAGAATTTGAATTTGCCGAGACTGCCAATTGGAGCGATTGCGGAAACCGGCGCGGCCATTTTTGCAGTAGCGGCCAAACCGTTGATCGTCGTCGGCACGTTCGCCGGGTTGGCCGCCATCGCCTGGGGGCTGTGGACTCTATGGTCCAACTGGAGAGGGAATCATCCACCGCGCCCGCGCGGCCTACAAAATCATCCTCTACGCCGCAAAATCTTCAACGCCTACCGCCGCGCCCAGAGCCGCTTGCGCTCCAAACGTGCCCCGGCCCAAACCGCGCAAGAGCACGCCACTCTGCGCCCCGAATTTGCCGACCTGGCCGACGCAGTGGACATCGCCGCCTACCGACCCGAACCGCCGGAGGAGGCGCTGGCTACAAGTGTGGTGAAGATGCGGATGAAGAAGTGAAGCGCTAACCGTGATACACTCCTTCTCGAGGAGAGCGCCCGACCGTGAATGGCCTCAGCTTAAGCCGACTAAAGCAATACGAAGATCACGCCATCCTCGCCCTCGGCGTGCTGTTGGCCCTGCTCCTTCGCTTCAGCCTGCGCAACTTCGAGAGCGGCGACTTCCGAAGCTTCACCAGCCCCTGGTACGACTTCATCCAAAACAACAGCGGCTTCGGCGCGCTGAAATACGACTTCGCCAACTACACTCCGTTTTATCTCTACCTGATCGCGCTCATGGCGATCCCCTTCTCCAGCATCCCCAAAGTTTTCGCCATCAAGCTGATCTCGATCCCCTTCGATTTCATTTGCGCTTTCTTCGTTCATCGAATCGTCCGCCTCAAATACCCGAGCGGCCCGGCGCCGCTCTTTGCCTTTTTCGCGATTCTATTCGCGCCTACCGTCGTCCTCAACAGTTCACTCTGGGGCCAGGTGGACATCATTTACACCACCGGCCTCCTGGCCTGCCTCTACTTTCTGCTCACCCGGCGCGAAACATCGGCCTTCGTCGCCTTCGGCCTGGCCTTCGCCTTCAAGCTTCAGGCGGTCTTTCTCGCTCCACTGCTTCTCACCCTCCTGATAAAACGCGCCATCTCCCTCAGGCGCTTCCTGATCATTCCGGGCGTTTACATTGCGGCGATTCTGCCGGCGTGGCTGTTGGGCCGGCCTTTGCCCGATCTGCTCACCATCTACTTCAAGCAGGCCGATTTCTACAATGACCTGACAAAGAACGCCCCCAACATCTATCAATGGTTCTCGAATAAATACTACGACATCCTCTACCCGGCCGGAGTCATCGGGACCGCCGCCGTTGTCTTCCTATTGCTGTTGATCGTCCACAAAAGCCGCTTGTTGCTCACAAACGAACTGACGATTGAACTGGCGGCCATCTCTGTTTTGATCATGCCCTACTTCCTGCCCAAGATGCACGATCGATATTTTTTCGCGGCGGATGTCTTGTCAATCGTCTTTGCCTTTTATTTTCCCCGCTACTTTTTCATCCCTCTCGTCGTGGGGACAACGTCACTGTTCACCTATTTCCTCTTCCTGTTCAAAATCGAAGTCGTCCCCCTGCCGCTGTTGGCGGTGGCTTTGCTCGCCGCCATCGCGATTCTTTTCCGCCACTTGTTCTCGACGCTTTACGGGAACGAAAGGACAACAGGTTAGATGGCCGCCGTCACCGTCGCCATCAACGCCGGCGGCAAGTCCACGCGAATGGGATCCGACAAAGCCCTGCTGGAAGTTGGCGGGCGGCCTATGATCGAGCACATCATCGCCGGAACCGCCGGGCTGGGCGAGCAGATCATCATCACCAACACGCCGGAAGGTTACGCCTACCTCGGCCTGCCAATATTCAAGGATGTGTTGCCGGACAAGGGCGCTTTGGGTGGACTCTACACCGCCATTCACGCGGCGGCCCAACCTTATGTGCTGGTGCTGGCTTGCGACATGCCCTTCGTCAACCGCCCCCTGCTTGAACACATGATCTCCCTCGCGCCGCAGTTCGACGCCGTCGTACCGCGCATCACCCCGCCCCCACCCCTAACCCCTCCCCCGCCGGAAACGCACCCGGCAGGGGAGGGGAAAAGGGTCGAAGCCGAACCCTTTCGCGCCGTTTATAGCAAAGCCTGCCTCGAGCCAATCCGCCGCGCCCTCGACGCGGGCAAGATGCGCGTCATCAGTTTCTTCCCCGACATGAATCTGCGCTGGCTGGATGAGGACGAGATCAAGCAGTTCGACCCGGAGCTATTAACTTTTTTGAATTGCAACACGCCGGAAGAACTGAGAAGGATTAGAGAAATTTGGGAAAAGAGGGAGATCAAACGACACCCACAGGGGGCTACGCCAACGTCAGGCACGGCCCGCGAAAAGCACGCGAACGTCAAAGATCACCGTTGACGTTTGTCGTTTGACGTTTGTCGACTCTCGCGCCAGTAACGCCAGATTGTGCCTCCGTCAATCGTGAACACACCGGGGATGTCAATCGGCGTGAGCGCGCCGAGGCCGAGGACGAAAAAATTCCAGGCGGCGGTGAACACGGCCACCCAGGCCCAGAGACCGCCGCGCGGCCACAGGTAAAACGCCAGCGGCGTAAGCAGTAAGCCAATCAACACGTTGATCCAGAATCCGCCCAGCGCGCGCTGAATGTGCGTGCGCGGCGGCAGAGGCGGCTCGTCTTTTGGGTAAATGGAGGACGAGAGCCACCAGCCCCAGTGAACGCCGATCATCGGGTAGCCCACACGGCGGGCGGCCAGCGCGTGGCCCAACTGGTGCACCCATTCGAACACGTATATCACCAGCGTCGAGAGCACCCCGGCAGCCGCCGCCTCCCAAAACGAAAGCGACAAAGCACGCGCCGCCACCCACGCAAAGAACGGGATGAGGCCGAGAAACCAGACGATGCCCAACGGCGAGATGGTGGTTTTGAGACCGAAGAGGGTGAAGAGGGAAATCGCGCGCATCCCAGCTTGACTGCGAGACAAGGAGAAGGGGAGACAGGGAGATGGCGCTCTCCCTGTCTCCGTGCTTCCTTGTCTCCTTGTCTGTTTAGAACAGCCCCTTCACCTTCCCCGTCGCCAAATCCAAATCCACGTCGAAGAACACGGGCCGGGTGGGCAGGCCGGGCATGGTGCGCATGGAGCCGACGAGCGGATAGATAAAGCCTGCGCCCACCGAAGCCCGCACGTCGCGGATCGGAATGCGGAAGCCGGTCGGCGCGCCTTTGATCTCCGGCTTGTCGGTGAACGAGAGGTGAGTCTTGGCCATGCAGATCGGCAGTTTGTCGAAGCCGGAACGGGTGTAAAGATCGATCTTGGCTTCGGCTTCGGGCGAGTAATCCACGCCGTCCGCGCCGTAGAATTTAGCGATGGCTTCAATCTTCTCTTTGACGCCGGCTTCGAGCGGATAGAGGAACTGGAAGTTCTTGGGCTTCTCTGCCGCCGCAATCACGGCTTTTGCCAGGTCGAGCGCGCCCTTGCCGCCGTGCATCCAGTGGGTGCACTTGTACGCGCCCTCAGCCCCGGCCTCGACGGCGGCCTGGCGGATCACTTCGATCTCGGCGTCGGTGTCGGTGGCAAAGGAGTTGACGGCCACCACCACCGGCACGCCGTAGCCTTTGGCGTTCTTGATGTGGCGCAACAGGTTGGGCAGGCCGGCCCGGAGCAGATCCAAATTCTCGTTGGTGTAAGCAAAGTCGAGCGGTTTGCCGGCCACCACCTTCGGCCCGCCGCCGTGCATCTTCAGGGCGCGCACGGTGGCCACCAGCACCACCACGTCGGGCGTCAGGCCGGAGTAGCGGCACTTGATGTCCATGAATTTTTCCATGCCGATGTCGGCCCCGAAGCCGGACTCGGTGACGACGTAGTCGGCCAGCTTGAGGGCGATCTGGTCGGCGACGATGGACGACTGGCCGTGAGCAATGTTGGCGAACGGCCCGGCGTGGACGAAGGCCGGCGTGCCTTCGAGAGTCTGCATCAGGTTGGGCATGATGGCGTCTTTCATCAGCACGGTGAGCGCACCAGCCACACCCAGGTCTTCAGCCGTCACCGGCTCGCCGCGTTTGTTGGTGCCAAAGACCATGCGTCCCAGTTGCTCGCGCATATTCTCGAGCGAAGTGGTGAGGGCCAGAATGGCCATGATCTCGCTGGCTACGGTGATGTCGTAGCCGGTGGTGCGGGTGAAGCCTTTTTCTTCCGGCCCCTGGCCGACGGTGATCTGCCGCAACATCCGGTCGTTGATGTCCACCACCCGGTTCCAGGTGATAGAGGCGGGGTCAATGTCGAGCCGGAACAGGGCGCGTTTTTGTTCAAGAGTCAGTTGATCAGGGTCATCGGCCACAATGCCGATTCTCTTCATGCGACGCAAATGGGCTTCCGCAAAATGTCGTTTGCCTTGTTTATCTTTGGGGCAGAAGGCATTGAACAGTTTTTCGTCGTCGGGCTGTTCGTGCTCGTGGAACATGCGGGCGTCAATCGCGGCGGCCATAAGATTATTAGCGGCGGTGATGGCGTGGATGTCGCCGGTGAGATGGAGGTTGAAATCTTCCATCGGGATGATCTGGCTGTAGCCGCCGCCGGCGGCCCCGCCCTTGATTCCGAACGTGGGGCCTTGCGAGGGCTGGCGAATGCAGGTGAAGACTTTCTGGCCGAGATGCGCGCCCAGCGCCTGCGAGAGGCCGACGGTGGTGGTGGTCTTGCCTTCGCCGAGCGGCGTGGGGGTGATGGCCGTCACGTCAATGTACTTGCCATTCTTGCGCCGGGCCAGGCGGTCACGCACATTCAAATGCACTTTGGCTTTGTACGGCCCATACATTTCCAACTCGGCTTCTTTCAAGCCGACTTCGGCGGCAATTTGCAGAATGGGCTTGAGTTTGCCGGCCTGGGCAATTTCGATGTCGGATGGAACCGGGGAGAGGAGTTTGAGTTTGGTGGGTTTGAAACTAGGCGCGGGTTTTGGGGTGGGCTTTCGCGCCGGGGCTTTGGTTTTCGCCTTTGCCTTTGCTTTTTTGTTTGTTTTGGCCATAAGGGTCTCCTGAGAAAAGGGTTTGATGACAGGGGCTATTATGGCGCAAAATCCTTGTCTGGCAAAGTGCCAATCATTACAACTCTGTCACGGAAATCATCGGAGCCGCCCGGCCCACTCGCCGGGAAACGCCTCCAGAGCCTTGACGGCCAACTCGCTAATTTTCGAGTCGCGATCAAATTGGCGCGACTGGACGGCGATGCGGGCTTCAGAGGTATGCCACTCGATCAATCGTTTGAGGGCGACGAGGCGCGCGCGGTCGTTGTTGGAGTCCACCGGCGCCTCACTGTCCTGGCTTCGGGCAAACCCGGCGCGCGGAGTCTCCAGCACGCCGATGAGCACCGGCACGACGGCGGGATGAGTCAGGCGCGCCAGTTGCTCAACAGAGTGATGCGCCGCATCCAGGTCGGCCAAACGCATGGCTCGATAGCGGTGAAGTTGGATGAGGGTTAGAACGGCCAGTTCGCGCACGATGGCGTCGGGGTCGTTGCCGGCGGCCTCTATTTCGGCAATGGCTTGCTCGTCCTGAGCCATGCCGGAGCGGCCAGCAAACTCCGAGGCGGCTTGCTGGCGCGGGGCCGGGTCGCTTCCGCGCAAGTCGTAAGACGTTCGGGCGCGTTCGAGCAAGCGCCCGGCGGCGGTGAGCGGCTTGGCCTCGGCGCGGTTTTCGGTCAGGCCCGCCAGTTCTTCGTCGGAAGCGTCAAGCAAATATAAAACGTGTTCGACGGCAGGGCGAAGGGTCTCATCGTCTATTTCCAGCAGTTCTTTCAAATAGATGCGGAGGGCGTTATCGCCCGGCTGTTGCATCAAGTTCTTGGCCCGGTCGCGCCACAGGTTGACTTCGTCGGCCAACTCGGCCCGCCGCTCGCGCAGGGCCTCTTGCTCGGCCACCAACTGTTCGCGGTTCTCGACCTCACTCTCCAACAATTTGCGGCCAATGACTCCCAGCCGGTCATTGGCCGCGCTAAACTCGCGCTGGATGCCGTCTGCTCTGTGGCCCAACGCTTGCTGTACTTGTTTCAGTCCCTGGCCAAACATTTTTAGCTTCGCCGCGCCGGTTCTATCTCTTCTTCGCCATCTCGCCCAGGCGCTGGATCAGCGGTTGCAGAGTCGGCGGGGCGGCGGTCTCGCCGGTTTCCACCGTGTGGCGGCGGTTGCCTACTTCCACTGTCAGTTTGTACTGGAATCGATCGGCGTTGTTCGACTTGGGCGCGGCCAGCACAGCGGGCAGGTCGAAGAACTTGGCCTTGTCCACCATCTCGCGCAACATTTGGGCCTCGTTGGCCGGCAGGGTGTCGGTGTTCACGGTCGTCGTCACCCGCATCCCGGCCACGCCGCCCGAACGCTCAAACATGATCTTGATGGGTTCGTTTTTCATAATACCCTCACTTCATTCCTAACAGTTCACGAACGGTCTGCCCGCATCCCTTTGGCGGCTCCGGCGGCGGAGGCTCGGTGCCGCCGCCACCGGCGGTGATGCCCACGGCGGCCCAGCCGTTTTGCACCGCCTTCTGCTCCAGACTGCCCGCGCCGAATAATTCGCCCGCCGTCTGGTGGGTGAGGTCAGCCGCGTTCTGAAAGTTCGAGCGCGGCTGAAGCTTGTCACGCAGAGCCACATACCAGATTCGGCCTGCCTTCTCACCCGCATTGCCGCCTAGCTCCCGCGCCACCACGTAAAAGGCGTGGTTGGGAATGCCGGAGTTGATGTGAACACCGCCGTTGTCGTAGTTCACGTTTTTGTAGTCTTTCATGTGCGCCGGTTGCGGGTCTTTGCCCAGCACCGGGTCGTCGTAAGCCGTGCCGGGCGCTTTCATGGATCGCAGGGCCACGCCTTTGACGTTGGCCGTGAGCAAGCCCTGGCCGATCAACCAGTCGGCCTGATCGGCGCTCTGGCCGAGGGCGCGTTGTTTGACCAGCGAGCCGAACACGTCGGACATGGATTCGTTGAGCGCGCCGGGCTGGTCGCCGTAAACAAGTTTGGCTTCGTACTGCGTCACCCCGTGCGTCAACTCGTGGCCGATGATGTCAATGGCAATAGTGAAACGGTTGAAAATCCTTTCCGCCGGGGGCAGGTCTTCGTCGCCGTCGCCGTACACCATTTGCTGGCCGTTCCAGAAGGCGTTGTCGTAGCCCTTCTGATAATGCACGGTCGAGTCCAGGCGCAAGCCGTTGCCGTCAATCGAGTCGCGCTGGTAGATGTCGCGAAATAGATCGTACGTGGCCCCGGAGCCGTCGAAGGCTTCGTCGCTCGCCGCGTCGCCAGTGGGCGGGTCGCCCTCGCCGCGCACCTTGCGGCCCGGCAATGAGGAACCTTGATCGGCGTTATAGACGATGCGTTGCCTGCCCGCCAGGGCGGCGGCCGGGGCGGCCAGGGCCGGGAACTCGGCGAAGGTCTGACGTTGCCCCCGAAACTGGGCGGTGGTCGTCAGCGTTCGCAAGGCCCAGTCGCGCTGGGCCGGCGTGCCCCGCGTGGCCACTTCCCGCAAAAGGTGAGGCGGGGTGATGCACAGGATGGAATGTCTGTGAGCCATGTGAGAGTCTCCTATTCGTCGCCACTGATAACACGGAGAACACTGAGTTTTCATGAACGACTCGGTGATCTCTACGCGCTGTAGTGAAGCCAGATAATTGAACGACATTTATTATCGAACGCCTGCATCACGACGACGCAGTATCAACGCCGGGACGAGGGCAACGGCGCACACCGCCGCCGCGATCAACGCCATTTCAGCCGTCACTCGCGTGGCGGCCTGGAGCGCGGCCTCGGCCAGCCGCGCAAAATCGGTGAGGGCCACGCCTTCCAACAGTTGGCGGCTGATCTCGGTGGAGCGCCGCAAGCCGTAAGCCGTGAGCGCGCTGATGCTCACGCTCATGCCGATCAATCGCAAGATGATGACCAGGGCCGAGGCCATGCCCCGCTGGGACTCGGACACGCCGTTGATCACCGCCGCGCCAATCGGGGCCACCGTCAACCCCAGCCCGACACCGCCGAGGAGCAAACCGGCGATCATTTGCAGAATGCCGTTCACAGCTTCGGGCGTTCCCCCGCCGACGAAAACGGCCACAGCCTGCCCGGCCATCTCGCTCTGCCACCTGCTCATGAGTATAAACCCGATGAGCGCAATTAGCACGCCGCTGGCCGCCGTCCAACGGTAGCCAAGTTTGCCGGTGAGCCAACCACCAGGCACAGCCGCCAGCGCCATTGGCACGGTAAAGGCCGAGAGCAGATAGCCGCTCACCAGCGCGCTCTGGCCGCTGTCGGCTCCACCAGCCACGTTGATGAACAGCGGCACGCTCACCAGTCCCACCATCAAACAAAACCCAATGAGCAAGTTCATGCCGCTCGCCGCCGAGACGTTTCGTTCGGCGAAGACGCGCAGGCTGAGCAAGGGATTCGTAGCACGGCGCTCGGCCCAGAGAAAGAGGACGAAACAGATGGCGGCGATGAGCAGGGCCGGGGCGGCATAAGGCGGCGGGGAAGCAGAGGCGGCCGCATCCGCGCCCGCGCCCAGTCCGAGATTCAGTCCAACGAGAGTCAACGAGATCAGCCCGGCTCCGATCCAATCAACCCGGCCATCACTTTGCATGGATGGCAAACCGCGCAGTGCCCAGGCTGTCAGGCCGAACATCAAGGCGACGACGGGCAGGTTGATCCAGAACAGGAACGGCCAGGCGAAGAACTGCACTGCGATGCCGCCGTAGAGGTGGCCCAGCACCCAGCCAGCGGTGTCCACTGCGCCGACGATGCCGAGCGGCAAGGCGCGGCGCTGAGGCGGATAGAGGTCGGCC
The DNA here is from genome assembly GCA_016197225.1 of Chloroflexota bacterium. Taxonomy (NCBI): domain Bacteria; kingdom Bacillati; phylum Chloroflexota; species Chloroflexota bacterium. Next base: position 28,607 of record JACPWC010000119.1, on the reverse strand, counting down.
ACGAGGGCCATGCTCACCGGAACCATCGCGCCCGCGCCAAAGGCCTGCACCACGCGCCCGAAGATGAGAGCGTAGAGGGCCATGAGACTGCGGTCGGGGCGACCGCCGACAAGGAGCCGCGCAACCTGATAAGCGAGTTGGGCCGGCGCGCCACCCGAGGCGGCCACCCACCACGAGCCGGCGAAAAATATCGCCAGGCAGATCAGGTAGACGCGCCTGCGGCCCCACACGTCGGACACGCGGCCCATGAAGGTCATGCTCACCGCATAGGCCAGCAAGTATCCGTTCACCGCCCAGGCCGCGTCGTCCAGCCCGGTTTGCAGTGGAATGTTGAGGTCGGCGATGACGGCGGGCAGAACGGCGGAGATGATGGTGAGGTCGAGCGCGCCGACGAAGACCGGCAGGCAGACGAGGGCCAGGATGAGGGCGGGGCGGCTTTTCATCATGCGGTGAGCCGTAAGGGACCTTCTAATCCGCCATCACCTTTGGTCTTAAGTGATCCCGCGCTCTGCCGGGGCAGTTCCACCGTTGACACAAAGGTGATGAAAGAACAAAGGGGATTAGCGGATTAGAAAAGCCCCCCTCATCCTCATCTCTGCTTTCAAAGCTGATCCGTTTACGGCGCGTTGATCTCAACCGGCTCGTCGAAGGCGAAGAGGTCAATCGTCCAGCCGTTGCCGTCGGGTTCGGCGATGTGCAGGCGGACGGGGTTATAGGTGGTTGTGTTCATCCACACGTCCACCGGATACGACGTGCCGGCGGCAAGCGTGTCGGCGGTGAGGGCCGCCAGTTTATCGCCGTCGGCTTCGCCTTTGAGGTGATATGTTTCGACTTCCTCAACGGTCTCAGCGCCGACCAGCGTGGCATTTTGAATGCCGTCTTTCAGCACGCCGGGGATGCCGTCGGCCCCGAACACGGCGACGCCGTTGAAGGTGGCCCCGGCGGGGGCTTCGCTGAAGGCTCCGGTGAGCGGGTTGGAGATGAAATTGCCCTCAGGGAGCCAGAGCATTTGCACTGAGACGACGTTGCCGAACAAGCTGACCTTAACGTCGGCGCTCACCCGATCGGGCGACTGGTATTTGCCCGCCGCTTCGGTGAAGGTGGTGTTGGTGGCCGGGTCGAGCACCGCCGGAGCGCCTTCGCGAATGAGGGTGAACTGGGCGCTCTTGATGGCCAGGGCGGCCTGCGCGGCGCGGTCGAGCCATTCGTCGGGCGTGGGAGTGGGCGTAGGCGGCGGAGTCGAGGGGCCGCCACACCCGGCTAACCAGATTAACGCTAACACTGACAGGAACGATAAACGGTTTTTCTTCATGGGCGTACCCTCCTCCTTGTGGATAGAATCACTTCACGATCAACACCGGCACTTTGGCATGGTGAGCCAGCCGGTCGCTTGCACTGCCAAGCAAGAGGCCGGCCATTTCGCCCCGGCCCCGCGAACCGACGACGATACAGTCGCACTTGCGCGTGTCGGCCACAGTGAGGATGCACTCCGCCGGTGAACCTTCAAGCACTTCCACCCGCACCTGCTCAATGCCGCAAGCGCGGGCCTGCTCGGCGGCCATTTCGGCGATCTGATTCGCTTCGGTGGTCAGCCGGGCGACGATTTGATCGTATTGAGGCGAGCCAAGATAGTCGGGCAACCGGGGAAAGACAGTGACAATCGTCACCGCGGCCTCGGCGTGCATGGCAAAGTCAATGCCGTATTCGAGCGCCTTCTTGCCGTTGGCCGAGCCGTCATAACCGATGAGGATGTGGTGGAACATAAACACCTCCAGCCGTTTATTTTTAGAGCATTGTACTACTTCTCACGGCCAGCACATCATTAATATTGCAATGGTGCGCACGAGGCGGCCTCACCGGGGCTATTCCGCCGGGAGAGCGTCTTTTGCAGGGAAGCCGATGATGGCGTCTTCATCGGCCATTTGAAAAACGTCGCTGGCAAACCGGATCAGCACCCGGTGGCCTTCGGCGTTTGAGAGGCGGTGGGTGAACTCGTCCACAACGCCGGTTGCCGACCAAACCTGGCCGGGCCGGGCGTCGGGGCGCTTGAGGCCGGTGGCGCTGACAAAGAAGACGCGAGCCGGGCCGGAGCCATCGTCAATCCAAAATGCGTTGGAGGCCACCTCAATCACTTTCCCCGTCACCGTCACCAGCCTGCCTTCAAAGCTTTCGCCAACTTCGCCGGTGCGCGCCAGCACCGGCTCCGGCGCAGAACCGATCTTGCCCAGCGAGACCTGCCCGGCGTCTTTCACCAGCAGGGTGCGTTCGCCGTTGCGCGTCCACAGATAACCGCCGGCTTTGATAGCCTGCCCGACCAGCATCCTCGGCCATGAGCCGCTACGCAAGAAGATCGCCAGCCCCCGGCCCGATTCATCCTGCGCGTAAATCACCCGGCTACCGAACAGCGGCGCCGGCCCGGTCACGCGCCCGACAAAGGTGATGAACGATCCGGTAATCACATTTGAATTGCCGCCCTCTTCAACAACCGGGAACAACACGTTTGCCGTCGGCGTGGCTTCGACGACAGAAGAGGCGGGTGTGGGCGTTGGCGCAAAGGTTGCGCTGGGAGTTGCCGTCGGCGCGGTTGCGCTGGCGCGGGCCGAGTTGGGTTGTTTGGGCGTGGCCCGGAGCGGGTTGCCGTCGGCGTCGTGGCCGTTGATGGTCAGGCCGTCGTTCGTCGCCCAGTTGTTGTCCGAGTCAGGCGTGGCGCTCAACCGTTCCATCGAAGCGCGCAGAGATGAGTCGCCCGCCGGCCACGCGCCGCCGGCCCCGTTAGCCGTGTCAATCACCAGACCAGACGGATCGCGCAAGATAATCGCCAGCCCATCGTTGCTCAACGAGCCGGTGTAAATCAAGTCGGCGGGGATGTCGCTCACGGTCGAGTCGTCGGTGCGCTCCAGCAGGAAGAAGCCGCCCGCCGAAATGTCGCCGCTCAAGGCGATCTCTTTGTCACCGATAAGCAACGTCCAAGCCGTCAAGTCAATCGGCGCATCTGTTGTGTTGAGCAGTTCGATCCATTCGTCGTTAGCGTTAGCCTTTGACCCGCCCCACATCACTTCGTTGACGACAACAGCGCGGGCGAAATAAGCTACGGGAATGATTGTGGAGGTGGGCGCAATCTTTGCCCGTGAGGCCGGGGTGGCCGTCGCGGCAATGGGTGACGGTGGGTGATTGGCCGCCCCGATGGTGACCGCCTGTTTTTCAAAGTCGGCGGCATCGTCATCGGTGTCTACGGCATCCGGGGCGCGGGCGATGGATTCGTCATCAAGACTACCGGCGTTGCCGTCGCTCGTGCCGCCGTCGGGCGCACCGTCGCCCGTTGCATCGTTCTCAGGGTTGTCGCCGATCTCAACGTCGTCAACGATCGCGCCAAGCGCATTCATCAGCGCCAGATGCACGTCGTTGTTCATCGCCCCCGGCGCATTGCCAACAACCAGGTACTCGCCCGGCTGAAAATTGGTGAGCGAGCCGCCACTGCTGAAGACAAAGAGGGTCGTGCCGGGCGCGTTGAAGTTGAGCGTCTCCGGCGACGAGTCGGTCATTGCCAGCGTCCAGCCTGAGCCTTCAAGCAAGTTGATTGCCGTCGAGCCAGCGTTGTAAAGTTCGATCCACTCGTCGGTGTCGGTGATTGAGCCGTCTCCCGGCGTGCTGTTGAAGGCAATGCCATCGCCGCCGGTGTTGTCGCTCCAGTCCTGTTGCGGGTCGGTGACAACTTCGTTGATGAGGACTCGATGCGGGCCGGTCGAGGGCGCGGTTGTCGAGGAGGCAGTTGGGGCGAGGGTGGGTGTGCGGGTCGGGCTGGGCGTCCGGGTCGGCGAGGGAGTGAAGGTGGCGGTGGGCGGCGAGGGCGGGTGATTGGCCGAGCCGATGGTGGCCGCCTGTTTCTCAAAGTCGGCTACATCGTTGTTCGAGTCCATCGCGTTCGGGGCGCGGGCGACGGCTTCATCGTTGAGTCCGGTCGCGTTGGCGTCGCTCGCGCCGCCGTCGGGCGCGCCTTCGCTCGTCGTGTCATTTTCAGGGTTGTCGCCAATCTCAACGTCGTCCACCGTCGTTCCATCAGGACTCTTCAACACAAGATAAACGTCGTTGTTCATCGCATCCGGCGGGTTGCCGATGACGAGATACTCGCCCGGCTGGAAGTTGGCGAGCGAGCCGCCGTTACTGAAAACAAAGACGGCTGAACCGGGGTCGAGGAAGTTGATCGTGGCCGTCGCCGAGTCGGTCATCGCCAGAGTCCAGCCGGCGCCGGCCTGCAAGTTCACGGCGGTCGTTCCGGCGTTGTAAAGCTCAACCCATTCGTCGGTGTCGGTGATTGAGCCGTCTCCCGGCGTGCTGTTGAAGGCAATGCCATCGCCGCCGGTGTTGTCGTTCCAGTCCTGTTGCGGGTCAGCCACGACTTCGTTGATCAAAATGACCGGGATAGGTGTGGGCGTGTTGGAGACGAGAGGCGTGTTGGTCGGCGTTAGCGTGTTCGTGGGCGTGAACGAGGGTGTGGCCGTCTCTGTCGGGGTGAAGGTCGGCGTTGGCACGAGGGCTGAGTTCGGCTGTTTGGGCGTGCCGCGAATCGGGTTGCCGTTGGCGTCGAGACCGTTGATCACATGGCCGAAGTTTGTTGTCCAGTTGGCGTCGCCGTCGAGCGCGTTTGCATTCACGCGCTCCATCGAGGCGTTGAGGGCGGCGTCACCGGCGGGCCACGCGCCGCCGTCGCCGTTGGCCGTGTCAATGACGGCCAGCGTTGGGTCGCGCAAGGTTAGCAAGCGTCCGGCGTCGGCCAGACCGCCGGTGTAAATCAAGTCGGCGGGGATGTCGCTCACCGTCGAGTCGTCGGTGCGCTCCAGCAGAAAGAAGCCGCCCGCCGGGATGACGCCGCTCAAGGCGATGGCGGTGTCATCGGGTGGAATGCCGTCGTCAATGATCAGTGTCCAACCGGCGAGGTCAATCGGCGCGGCGGTGTTATTGCGAAGTTCAACCCACTCATCGTTGGCGCTGGCTCCTGTGCCCATCCAGGCCACTTCGTTGATGACCACGCTCAATGCCGGAAAAGCGGTGGGCGTGGGGCTGGGAGTGAGAGTGGCTGTCGGGGTTGGAGTGTCAGTGGCTGTGTCGGTTGAGGTTGGGGTGGCGGTAGGCGGCAGGTTGTTCGTCCCGCCAATCGTCGCCTGCTGTTTGGTGAAGTCGGCGGCGGCGTTATTAGTATCAACGGCATTCGGCGCGCGAGCAACCGCTTCGTCAGCGATACCCGTTGCGTTGCCGCCGGGGGCATTGTTCGCAATCCCGTCGCCTTCAAAGTCGGTGTTGCCTATTTCCACATCGTCTATCTTCACGCCAACTTCATTGTTCAGCGCCAGGTAGATGTTCAAATTCATGTCTCCCGGCGGGTTGCCGATGACAAGATACTCGCCAGGCTGGAAGTTGGCGAGCGAACCGCCGCTGCTAAAGACAAATACTGACGCGCCGGGCGCACTGAAGTTGAGGGTGGCGGCGGTCAGGCCGTCATTCATCGCCAGCGTCCAGCCCGCTCCGGCCAGCAGGTTGATGGAGGCCGGGCCGGCATTGTAAAGCTCAATCCACTCGTCAACAGCGGTCACGGCGCCTGCTCCAGGAAGTAAAGCAAACCCCGACCCGCTCCAGTCCTGCTGTGGGTCAACGACCGCTTCGTTGATGATCACGAACTGCGGAGCAGGGGTGTTGGTGGTGGTAGGCGTAAGTGTGTCAGTCGGGATCAACGTCGCGGTTGGAGTGGCGGTCGGGAAAAGCGTTGAGTTGGGCTGCCGGGGTGTGCCACGAATGGGGCCGCCGTTCGCATCAAAGCCGTTGACGATGACGCCGTCATTGGTGGCCCAGTTGCCGTCGGTGTCGGGCAGGCCGGCGTTTATGCGTTCCATTGAGGCGCGCAAGGCGGCGTCGCCTGCGGGCCAAAGGCCGCCGTCGCCGTTAGCGGTGTCAATCAGGTTAGAGGATGGATCGCGCAGGGTGAGGGCGCCGCCGCCGTTGGCAAGCGCGCCTGTGTAAACAAGGTCGGCGGTGATATCGCTAACGGTCGTGTCGTCAGTGCGTTCAAGCAGATAAAAGCTATTAGCGGAGATTGTGCCTGTCAAGACAATTGGCGCACCCGCATCAATGGCAATGGACCAGCCGGCGAGATCAATTGAGTTGGCAGTTGTGTTGTAAAGCTCGATCCATTCATCATTTGCGTTAGCGTTTGTGCCCATCCACATCACTTCATTGATTACGATGTCACCGGGCGATGGTGGAACTGCTGTGGTCGTCGGCGTCAATGTATCAATAAAGGTGGCAGTCGGCGAAGGTGTTTCAGAGGGTGTGTCGGTCGGCGCAATCGTCGGCGTCTCTGAAGGTGTCGGTGTGTCGGTCGGCGTGGGAGTCCATGTTTCGGTTGGAGTGGCTGTAGGGAAGAGAGGCGAGTTAGGCTGTTTCGGTGTGCCGCGAACAGGGTTACTGTTTGCATCCAAGCCATTGACTGTGATGCCATCATTGGTTGTCCAGTTACTATCCGTGTCCGGCATTGCGGGATTGATGCGCTCCATCGAGGCGCGCAAGGCCGCATCACCTGCCGGCCAGGGGCCGCCATCGCCGTTCGCGGCGTCAATTACGTTAGAAAATGGATCGCGCAGAGTAATTGTGCTGCCGCCATTCACCAGTGCGCCGGTGTAAATGAGATCAGCAGTGGTATCGCTGATAGTCGTCTGATCAGTTCGCTCAAGCAAATAGAATCCGTTAGCCGGGACAGCGCCAGTCAAAGCAATTGGCCCGCCAGCGCCAATGGAAATTGTCCAACCCGCGAGATCAATATTGTCACCAGTGTTGTTATAGAGTTCCAGCCATTCATCGTTTGCGTCTGCGTTCGTTCCCATCCAAGCCACTTCGTTGATCACTACCGAGCCGGGCGGAAGCGGCGTAGGCGTATCAGTAAAAGTGGCGGTTGGGGTCGGGGTGTCAGACGGCGTGGGCGTATCTGAGGCTGTAAACGTGGCGCTGGGCGTCAGCGTTGGGGTTTCAGTCGGAGTCTGGGTAGCCGTGTCGGTAGGCGGCGGCGTGTTTGAAGGCGTGTCGGTGATGAGAGGTATGTCGGTTGGGGTTGGAGTGTCGGTCGCAACGTCGGTAGGAGTCGGCGTATCCGTTGGCGGGTTGTAAGTTACTTGCGCCTGAAGGAAATCGTGGCTGGTGGTGATAGCCGCTACCACAGTCGAGCGATAGGCCAGAAAACGGATCTTCAAGCCATTAACATCTGCAACTGAGTTGATATAAGCGGAAACATCTATGCTTTGAGAGAGATCAGTATTGGCCGCGCCCGGCAAAGTGAGGGGCTCGTCATGCCATGTGTTAGCATCGGCTTCGTACACCTCCAGCTTGGCGGCGGTGAGAACTGCAGAGCGCCGAAACTCATGGGTGATAATGACGCTGGAGACTATTTGCCCGAGGGGAATGCCCGGATTGAACGCATATTCGATATAAACATTCTTGTCATAAGCCCCATTCATCGGCCAGTTTCCGTCGCTAACCTGACGAACATCGTTACTAGAACTCAGATTGGAAATGTCGGCGGCAGTCAGGGGCTGGGTCGCGCCACTTGTTGTGTCAGTTCCAGAAACAGGCGTGAAGTTATTGATGGCAGCTTCAACTGGCCTTCCGCCGGGAAACAGCAAAGCCGCCAGACTCAGAGCAATGACGCCGAGCAGTGTGAATTGACGCAGACCCTGACGGCGAATGCGAGGGCGTAATGCGAGTTCCTTAGTCCGAATTGAGACAAAAGTCACAATTCATATATTAAGCACAAGGCACTAAGAGTCAATAAGTTGCGCTCACAAGTAGAGATTTTTTGACTATTCCCTACTTCGACTCGTGACAATGTCACGTGACACTGCCCATTGTGCCAGGTCGTGATGTCTGAAGGCGGCGGCCACGAAGAGCGGCTTTTGGAACGGGCTGTGGATACAGGGCGACTCAGTGAGTCGCCCCTATGTTTGAGTGTTGCTCAAATCCCTCGGATACGACCCCAACACCCTCATCGTCGTCGCAATCTCCTGCAAGTGATCGAGCGCGCGCGCGGTCACCGGCTCGGCGGTGTTGCCGGCGAAATCGAGATAGAACGAGTACTCCCACGTCTTGCCGGGGATGGGCCGCGACTCGATCTTGGTCAGATCAAGGTCGCGCAGGGCAAAGACACTCAGGGCTTTGAACAACGCGCCGGGCGTGTTGCGCAAACTAAAGACGATTGACGTTTTGCTGGGGAGGTCAGTCGGTTCGGGCTGGCGGCTGAGGACGAGGAAGCGGGTGAAGTTGGCGGCGTCATCTTCAACGCCCTCTTCCAGAATCTGCATTTCATACACTTCGGCGGCCCGCCGCGAGGCAATGGCGGCCACATCCCGCCGCCCGGCCTCTTTGAGCAGTTTCACCGACCCGGCGGTGTCGTAAGTTGCTTCGATGGTTGCGCCGAGTCGTTTGACGAAGTGCTCACACTGGGCCAGGGCCTGCGGGTGCGACCAGACCTGCTTCACATCGGCCAGGGCCACGCCGGGGTGAGCGATGAGGCAGTGCTTGACCCGGAAGATTTTTTCGCCGACGATGTGCAGGTTGTGCCGCAGAAGCAAATCGTAGTTGCGGTGAATGCTCCCGGCCAGCGAATTTTCAATGGGGATCGCGCCGCGCTCCACTGCGCCCGACTCCACGCCCTCGAACACCTCGTCGAACGAGGGGCAGGGAACCGGCTGAATGCTCTCGCCAAAATACGCAATCGCGGCGGCCTCCGAGTAAGCGCCGCGCTCGCCCTGAAACGCAACTCGCATGAATGCTGGAAACTCAGGGAAACGCGGGGAAGAAGGAAATTCCTTCCTTTCCTTGATTTCCCTCATTTCCTTATTTTACGCCGACGCCGTCTCTCGCACCGGAACCGTTGCGGTTGTATTCACGTAAGCCAGCCACTCCTTCGAGCGCGGGTGCTTGCCGTGAATGACGGCATGGAAGGCCTGCTGGATGGCCCGGGTGATCGGCCCCATTTTGCCGGCGCCGATGGTGCGAAAGTCAATCTCGCACAGGGCAATGCACTCTGCCGCTGTGCCGCACACAAACACCTCGTCGGCGACGTAGAGTTGATCGCGCGAGACGAGGCATTCGATCACCTCGTAGCCCAAATCTCCGGCCAGGGTGATGAGCGAGTCGCGGGTAATGCCTTCGAGTTGCGGGGCCAGGCTGGGCGCGTAAACCTTGCCGCCTTTCACCATGAACAAATTCTCGCCGGTGCATTCAGCCACGTAGCCCTGCGGGTCGAGCATGATGGCTTCGTCGAAGCCGAGGCGCACCGACTCGGTGCGAGCCAGCACGCTGTTGGCGTAGTTGCCGGTCACTTTGGCTTTCGTCATCATCACGTTCGGGTGGTGACGGGTGAACGAGGCGATGTTGGCGCGAATGCCTTTCTCCAGCGCTTCGGGGCCAAGATACTGGTTCCACTCCCACACGGCGATGCCTACCGCCGCCTTGCCTCCGTCAATGTTCAAGTTCCAGCCGCCGCCGGTGAGATAGATGAGCGGGCGAATGTAGCACTCGGCAAAGCCATTGGCCGCCACCGTGAGCTTAATCGCTTCGGCGATCTCTTCCGCCGTGTAGGGCAAATCGCGGAAGCCAAGTATTTTGGCCGAGTTCACCAGCCGCTCGGCGTGCTCCTTGAGGCGGAACACCGCCGGGCCGTCGTCGGTGGCGTAAGAGCGAATGCCCTCAAACACGCCGATGCCGTAATGCAGAGCGGGTGTGAGAAAGTGCAGAGTCGCCTTTTCGTATTCCACCAACTCGCCGTCCATCCAGACGAATTTTGATTCCATGCCCATAAGTTCTCTCCATTTTGGATTTTGGATTTTAGATTTTAGATTTGGGAAATCCAAAATCCGAAATCTAAAATCTACAATCGGCTGATGACTTCGTCCGCCATTTGCCTCGTCGTCAGCTTCCCACCCAGATCGGCGGTGCGGCAACCGTCGGTGATGGCCGAGTCCACTGCAACTTCAACAGTGGCGGCTTCTTTCTCCAGGTGAAGCGAATGCCGCAGTAACAGGGCAACGCTCAAAATCGTGCCAACCGGGTTGGCGATCCCTTTTCCGGCAATGTCCGGGGCCGAGCCGTGAATCGGCTCGTAGAGGCCGGGGCCGCCGTCGCCCAGCGAGGCCGAGGGCAACATGCCCATCGAGCCGCACAGCACCGAGGCCTCGTCGGTGAGAATGTCGCCAAACATATTTTCGGTGACGAGCACGTCGAAGCTGGCCGGGGCGTTGACGAGGCGCATGGCCGCCGTGTCCACCAACACGTTCTCAAAGGTGATGTCGGCGTGTTCAGCGGCGATGCCGGCCGCAATCTGCCGCCACAGCCGGCTCGACTCCAAAATATTGGCCTTGTCCACCGAAGAAACTTTTTTGCGGCGGCCATCGGCCAGCCGGAAGGCCAGGTTGATCACGCGCTCGATTTCGTAGTCATGATACTCGAGGGTGTCAATGGCGCGGGTGTGGCCGTTGGTTCGTTCGCGCGCCTTGTGGCCGAAGTACAGGCCGCCCGTCAACTCGCGTATGACGAGCACATCCACACCCTTGAGCTTTTCGGGTTTGAGCGGCGACGTATCGAACAAGGCCGGGTGCGGCCTGGCCGGGCGCAGGTTGGCGAAAACGCCGAGTCCCTTTCGCAAAGCCAGAATACCCTGCTCGGGACGCACCTTTGCGTTCGGGTCGTCCCACTTGGGGCCGCCCACCGCGCCGAGCAGAACCGCATCGGACGCTTTGCAGTCAGCCAGCGCCTCGTCGGTCAGCGCCACGCCGTGTTTGTCAATCGAGCAACCGCCCATCAGCCGTTCGCCGTAAGCGAACTCGTGGCCGAACTTGTTAGCAATGATGTCCAACACGCGCACGGCCTCGGCCACCACTTCGGGGCCAATGCCGTCGCCGGGGATGGTGGTGATACTAGCTTTCAAGGATTCCTCTTCTTCCCTGACACGATGACAAGATGAAGGGATGACAAGATGATCTGATGGTCACTTCTTTGTGATTACCCAAGTGTCGGCGTGGTTGATCATGCCGACGAGAGTTTTTATGATTTCATTATAGGTCTTGTAGAGTTCGGCGGCATCGTTTCGGTTCACATATTTGCATTCCACCGCGAATTCCAACCACACCTGAGTTTCAGACGCTTCGGCTTCCGAGTCGGAAAGCTTGCTGATAAAAGCGGCTTCATAACGTCGCTTGCGCCAGGCTTCGGCCAAGTTAGCGCAAACCGAGCGAGATGACCGGCGAACCTGATCAGTGAGCGAATAGGTTTCTTCTTTAGGAAAAGCTTTCGACAACTCAAAAATCTTCATCGCTGTTGCAAAGGCCTTTTGGTAAACCTGCAACTCAGTGTGATTCATTATCTTTGTCGCCATAACACTCATCCTGTCATCCTGTCATCCGGTCATCTTGTCATCCTGTCACGCGAAGCGTGTCAACCTGCGACTGTCAACCCATACTCCACCGAATCCGCCAGCGCCCGCCACGAAGCTTCGATGATGTTGGTGCTCGCGCCCACCGTGCTCCAGCGATTCGTGCCGTTTTGGGTGTCAATCAACACGCGGGTCAGCGCGGCAGTGCCGTTCTCGCCGTCGAGGATGCGGACTTTGTAATCGGCCAGTTGGAAGTGACTCAATTGAGGATAGACGGGCGTGAGCGCCTTGCGGAGCGCCGCGTCGAGGGCGTTGACCGGGCCGTTGCCCTCGGCCACAGTGTGAATGGTTTCGCCGTCAACCTTCACCTTCACTGTTGCTTCGGCAAAGATGCCCCGGCCCTGGCGGTGTTCGACGTTCACCGAAAAGTCAACCAACTCAAACGGCGGGGTGTAGCCGGACTGTTGCCGTTTGAGCATCATCGCCACCGAGGCCTCGGCGGCCTCAAACGAGAAGCCTTGCGCTTCGAGGACCTTGATTTCGTTCAACACCTCGGCCACTTCGGCCCCGCCGTTCACGTCCAGGCCGTATTCTTCGGCTTTGCTCAACAAATTGCCCCGCCCCGAAAGTTCCGAGACGACGATCCGCATCTTGTTGCCCACCAGTTCCGGGTTGATGTGCTGATACGAGTCCACGTTGCGGCGGATGGCGGCCACGTGGATGCCGCCTTTGTGGGCAAAAGCCGACTTGCCCACGTAGGCCATGTGCTCGTCGGGCGACAGGTTGGCAATCTCGGCCACGAAGTGAGCCACCTCTGTCAGGCGTTTGGCATTGCCGTTGGGCACGCACTTGTGCCCCATCTTCAACTCAAGGTCGGCGATGATGGAGACCAGGTTGGCGTTGCCGCACCGCTCGCCATAACCGTTGATTGTGCCTTGCACTTGCACACAGCCCTCGCGCACCGCCGCCAGCGAGTTCGCCACCGCGCACTCGCCGTCGTTGTGAGTGTGGATTCCGAGCAGGCCGCCGCGATCGCGTTTGACGGCCCGGACGATGTCGGCAATCTCCCAGGGCATGGCGCCGCCGTTGGTGTCGCACAACACCACGATGTCGGCTCCCCCGCGCGAGGCGGCGCGCAGGGTTTCGAGGGCGTAGGTCTTGTCCAGCTTGAAGCCGTCGAAGAAATGTTCGGCGTCGTAAATCACCCGTCGCCCCTGACTCAGCAAATAACGAATGCTCTCTTCAATGATGCGCAGATTCTCGCCGGGCGTGGTTTGCAGAACTTCGGTGACGTGGAGCATGGAGGTTTTGCCGACCACGGTGCAAACGCCAGTGTGCGAGTCGAGCAGAGCCTTGACGTTGGGGTCGTCGGCAGGGTCGCTGTCCACGCGACAAGTAGCGCCGAAAGCGCAAATGGTGGCGTTCTTAAACTTCATGTCCTGCACCCGCTCGAAGAACTCGGCGTCCTTCGGGTTCGATCCGGGCCAGCCGCCTTCAATGTATTCCACGCCCAGGTCGTCCAGCTTCTGGGCAATCTTAAGTTTGTCTTCGCACGAAAGCGAAATGCCTTCGCGCTGGGTGCCGTCTCGGAGAGTGGTGTCGTAGATTTGGATGTGCATGTTAGAGATTGGAGATTAGAGGATTAGAGATTGGAGTCAGGCGATCTGACTCTAACTCCTTGCTCTAACTTTGGGTAATGAAATCGAGAGCGCGCTTCAAGCTCTGTTCAAAGGTCGGCGGGAACTCATGCCCAAGATTGGGATGCAGTTCAATCTCATACGAGATGCCCAATGATTTGAAAATCCCAGCCATCGCGTTCACCTCGGGCAGACAAGGTGTGTCCAGTTCTCCCATAACGAAATACACCCGTGCACGTCTTGCATCGCCAGTTGGCAACCACGCGTTGAGTTCGCGCATCACCGCCGCGCCAGGCCCAACAGCTATCACCCCGCACGCCGGTATTCGCGCGTGCAACGCCAGTTCAAGCGCCAACGCTCCGCCTCGCGAGAAACCGCTGATGACAATCCGCTCCGGGTCAATGGCATATTGCATACATACCTGGGTGTAATGGTCATACACTTCTTGTAGCGACCGCGCCGTGTCACGCCAGGCATACGAATCCGGCCCGGCGCGCTGAGAGGCCCGAGGCGAAGCCAAAAGCCATCCCATTTCCACAACCGGTTTCCACGCATCAAGGTGAACGGTCTCGAAATAGACCTGCGTTACGTTGTAGCCATGCAACGCGATGAGCAATGGAAAGGGCGGAGCGATGTTCTGTGGCACGAGCACACGGCGGTCAGGTGCAACTTCTTTTTCAGCCTCAGCCAACCTCTGTTCACAGTAAGCTACGATGTGTTCAAACTCCGCTACGCCCTGCAACGGTTTCAAGTCCGGGTCACCGCGCAATTGATCTGGCGAAAACCACTCACCCTCAGCCACGCCCGTTTGCAACCACTGGAGCGCTCCAGCACTGTCGCCTGTGAGCGAGGCGAAACACGCGCACCAAAACAGCGTCCGGCTACGGTGCCCTGAGAAGCGATCAGCTTCTCGCACGAGCATAGCCAACCCGTCTGCATAGGCTTTTTCCTCATACAGGCGAAACATCTCACGCATCAGGTCTTCAAATGTTGACGTGCTCATCTCAGGCGTGCGCAGTTTCATACGCCACAATCTTTTCCTCAAAACCCAACAAATAACCCAGTTCGTCCACACCGTTGAGCAGGCAAGCCTTTGAGAAGCCGTCAATCGGAAACGATACTTTTTTGCCGCCGGGCAGAGTCACGGTTTGCGAGGCCAGATCAACAGCAACTTCAGCTTGCGAGGCCTCTTCGGTCAGGTCAAGCAGTTCACGGTGTGTTTGTGAGTCAACGGCGATGGGAAGCAAGCCGTTCTTGAGCGCGTTGTTGCAGAAGATGTCGGCGAACGAGGTGCTGATGACGACCTGGAAGCCGTAGCCGCGCAAGGCCCAGGGCGCGTGCTCACGCGACGATCCGCAACCAAAGTTGTCGCCGGCCAGCAAAATTTGCGCGCCTTTGTATTCAGGCTTGTTCAAGGCGAAGTCGGGCTTGGGCGAACCGTCGGCGTTGTAGCGCCAGTCGGCGAACAAGTTGTCGCCCATGCCGTTCTTGTCGGTGGCCTTGAGGAACCGGGCCGGGATGATCTGATCCGTGTCAATGTCGTTGACGGGGAGAGGGAGGATGCGGGAGGTGAGGGTGGTGAATTGAGCCATCTTCGATGAGTGGGTGACAGGATGACAAGGTGACAAGGTGATCCAAAACGACAGATCATCTTGTCATCCCTTCATCTTGTCATCGTGTCAGTTCAATAACGTTCGCACATCCGTAATCTTTCCCGTCAGGGCCGCCGCCGCCGCCGTGAGCGGACTCGCCAAAAACGTGCGGCCGCCTTTGCCCTGCCGACCTTCAAAGTTGCGGTTGCTGGTACTGACGGCGTACTGGCCCGGTTGCAATTGATCGCCATTCATGGCGATGCACATACTGCAACCGGCTTCGCGCCACTCTGCGCCCGCTTCTTTGAAAATCCTGTCTAAGCCTTCCTGCTCGGCCTGCTTCTTCACCTCTTGCGAGCCGGGCACGACCATCACCCGCAAGCTAGGCGCGACTTTGCGATCCTTCAACAGCGAGGCCGCCAGCCGCAAATCCGAGATGCGCGAGTTGGTGCAACTGCCGATGAAGACTACGTCCACCGGATGGCCGAGCAAGGGCTGGCCGGGTTGGAGGCCCATGTAAATGAGCGCCTTGCTCAAGGCCAGCTTTTGCGAAGCGTCGGCCAGTTGATCAGGGTCGGGAATGCGGTCGGTGATCGCCATGCCCATACCAGGATTCGTTCCGTAAGTGATCATGGGGACAAGTTCGCCGGCATTCAGGGTGACGGTTTTATCGTAGGTGGCGCCGTCATCGGTAGGCAGACGCCGCCACCTGGCAGTGGCGGCTTCCCAATCCTCACCTTTCGGCGCAAACTCGCGGTCGGCAATATAGTCAAACGTCGCCTCGTCGGGCGCAATCATCCCCGCCCGCGCACCGCCTTCGATGGACATGTTGCAGATCGTCATCCGCTGTTCCATCGTCAGGGCGCGAATGGCCGGGCCGGTGTATTCGAGCACGTGGCCCGTCCCGCCGCCCACGCCGATTTTGGCGATGAGGGCCAGGATGATGTCTTTAGACGAGACGCCTTTGCTCAATTGACCTTCAACACGCACTTCACAGGTTTTCGGTTTGCGCTGGAGCAGGCATTGCGAGGCCAGCACCATCTCTACTTCGCTGGTGCCGATGCCGAAAGCCAGCGCCCCGAACGCGCCGTGGGTGCTGGTGTGGCTGTCGCCGCACACAATCGTCATGCCCGGTTGCGTCGCGCCAAGCTCCGGGCCGATGACGTGGACGATGCCGCGATGCGGGCTGTTCATGCCGTGCAGGGTAATGCCAAACTCTTTGGCATTGATTTCCATTTGTCGAATTTGTTTGGCCGCCAGTTCGTCTAAGATGGGAAGCGACGGATCGTGAGTGGGGATACTGTGATCCATAGTCGCCAGCGTCTTATCGGGGCGGCGGACTTTGAGGCCGCGCCCGCGCAGGCCGGTGAAGGCTTGCGGTGAGGTCACCTCGTGAACAAGGTGAAGATCAATATAAAGCACCGCCGGGGAGTCCGGCTCCTGAGATACGACGTGCGCGTTCCAGACTTTTTCAAAAAGGGTTTGGGGCTGAGACATGATTTAGTTTGGGTTGAGGTCGAGACGATAGAAAAGTTCGAGCAGTTGCCGCCGGGCCGGGCCGGGTTGCTGGCTCGGAGTCGGGTTGGCGGCGTCCATGCCCGACAAATCCCAGCCGCCGGGAATGGTGTGTGGTTCGCCGAATGGGTCATACCAGTCGGGCATGGAGTCGTCGTGAGGGTCAGAAGTGGTCATAGCTTTTTGCCACGAATTCCACGAATGAACACGAATTCCTTTTGAAGCCAATTCATGATAATTCGTGCGACTCGTGGCGAGAATTACGCAACGGCTTCTACCGTCGCTATCGTTTCTGGCTCGCCATACTTCCCGCTTGCCACCAACAATTTGTTCAGCGCCGACAAATATGCCTTGGCGCTGGCGACGATGATGTCGGTGTCGGCCCCGTGGCCGCCGAAGGTGCGAACTTGTTCGGTTTCTTTCTGCGCGTCCAGCGTGTGATGGCCGTTCCCGCCTTCGATGCGCACCGTCACTTCGCCCAGCGCGTCAATACCCTCGGTCACCGCGTGAATGACGAACTCCAACAGGGTGTTCGGCATGGCGACGATCTCGTCAATGGCTTTGTAGGTTGCGTCCACCGGGCCGGTGCCCATCGCCGCCCGCACGACACTGGCGCCGTCCGGCCCGCGCAGGCGTACGGTGGCGGTGGGCATCCCCAGCGTGCCGCACACTACCTGCATCTCTTCCAGCGCGAACACCTCACGCGGCTGATAGATTTCGTCCGAGATGATGGCTTCGAGGTCGGCGTCGGTGATGGTCTTCTTTTTGTCGGCCAGATTCTTGAAGCGCTCAAAAGCTTTGTCGAGTTCGGCGTCGTTCAACTCGTAGCCAAGTTCGGCCAGCCGTTTCTTCAGCGCGTGGCGGCCCGAATGTTTGCCCAGCACCAATCGAGTCTGGGTGACGCCGACGGTTTCGGGCCGCATGATCTCGTACGTCTGCTGGTGCTTGAGCATGCCATCCTGGTGGATGCCCGCCTCGTGAGCAAAGGCGTTGGCCCCGACAATGGCCTTGTTCGGCTGGACGACCATGCCGGTGTAGTTGCTCACCAGCTTGCTCACGCGCATAAGCTGAGTGGTGTCAATTCCGGTTTCGAGCTTGAATACCGGCTTGCGCGTGTGCAGGGCCATCACCACCTCCTCGAGGGAAGTATTACCCGCCCGCTCGCCGATGCCGTTAATGGTCACCTCGGCCTGCCGCGCCCCGGCGGCGATGCCGGCCAGGGTGTTGGCCGTGGCCAGCCCCAAGTCGTCGTGGCAATGGACGGAGACGATGCAGTTCTCGATTCCCGACGTGTGCTTGATGATGCCGTCAATCAGTTTGCCGAACTCGTCGGGCGTGGTGTAGCCGACGGTGTCGGGGATGTTGAGGGTGGTCGCCCCGGCTTTGATCGCCTCGGCCAGCACCACGTATAAAAATTCGGGGTCGCTCCGCCCGGCGTCTTCCGGCGAAAACTCCACGTCTTCGCAAAAACTGCGGGCGTAGGCCACCATCTCGGCGGCACGCTCGATGACCTGCTCCGGATCCATCTTGAGCTTGTACTTCATGTGAATCTCGGAGGTGGCGAGGAAGGTGTGGATGCGCGGGTGCTTCGCATGGCGAATTGCTTCCCAGGCTTTATCAATGTCACCTTTGTTGGCGCGGGCCAGGCCGCAGATGACGGGCGCGCGCCCGCCTTCGGGCGGGTTGCCCACTTCGACGGCAATGCGGCGCACGGCTTCGAGGTCGTCGGGCGAGGCGGCGGGGAACCCGGCCTCGATGATGTCCACGCCGAGGCGGGCCAGGGCGCGGGCCACTTCGATCTTCTCGGAAGAGGTCATCGTCGCGCCCGGCGACTGTTCGCCGTCGCGGAGGGTGGTATCAAAGATACTGACGTAGTTGTTCATAGTCGAGTAGTCAAATGGTCGAGTGGTCGAGTAGTCAATGGTTGAGATAGCCGATGAAAGCGTTGATAAGTTTTTTGGTTTCGGTGGCCTTGTCGTAGATTCTTTGGAAGACCTGGTTGTCAACGTATTTGCGATCTAAGGCAAGATAGGTTTCCGATTGCACTTCACTCGCTGAACGGCGGGCGTATTTCAGAAAACGAACAAACTCGGCATCGGAACCGGACTCGAAGCCTTCGGCAATGTTGTGCATGACCGATCCGGCGGCAGATTGAATCTGGTTGCGCAACCCGAAATCTTTGGCAAAAGCGCCACTCCCCGTTGCATCGTAAACCAAGTTCGCTAACACTCGCGCCGCCTGCCATGCTTTTACATCTTCAAATCGTTCGATCTTCATCCGTTGACTACCTGACCACTCGACTACCTGACTACCAGGCCTAGCCTTGCTCTTCGGGCCTGACGACCACCGGATTCAAAAACGGCATCATGCCACGTAGCTCAACGCCGATCTTTTCGATGGGATGATCCTGGCCGAGGCGGCGCTGTTCTTTGAACCAGGGGCGGCCCGCTTCGTTTTCGGCGATCCACTTTTTGGCGTACGTGCCGTCCTGAATTTCGGACAGCATCTTCTTCATCTCACCCATCGTCTCTTCGGTGATGATGCGCGGGCCGCCGGTGTAACTGCCGTGCTCGGCGGTGTCGCTCACCGAGTAGTGCATGTAGTTGAGGCCGCCGCGATACATCAAGTCCACGATGAGCTTGAGTTCGTGCATGCACTCGAAGTACGCGATCTCCGGCTGGTAGCCGGCCTTCACCAGCGTCTCAAACGCGGCCTTGACCAGCGCGCTGACGCCGCCACACAACACCACTTGCTCACCAAACAGATCGGTCTCGGTTTCTTCGGCGAAGGTGGTTTCGATGACTCCGGCCCGGGTGAGGCCCATCGCTTTGGCGTAAGACAGCGCCAGCGCTTTCGCGTCCCCGGTCGCGTCCTGGTGAACTGCCAACAGCGCCGGGGTGCCGCCGCCTTCCACAAACACTTCGCGCACGCGGTGGCCGGGGGCTTTGGGGGCGATCATGGTCACGTCCACGTCGGCGGGTGGAACGATGGCCCCGAAGCGAATGTTGAAGCCGTGCCCGAACATCAGCATCTTGCCTTTGGTCAGATGTCCCTCAATTGAGTCCTTGTAGATTTTGGCCTGCTTGGTGTCGGGGGCCAGAATCATGATCACGTCGGCCCAGGCTGAGACGTCGGCGACTGCCTCCACGGTGAGGCCGGCGGCTTCGGCTTTGGCCTTCGATTTGCTGTCGGGCGCGAGTCCTACCTTCACCTGCACGCCGCTGTCCTTCAGGCTGAGCGAGTGGGCGTGGCCCTGCGAGCCATAGCCGACGACGGCCACTTTTTTGGCCTGGATGAGGGCCAGGTCGGCGTTGTTGTCGTAGTAAATTTTTGCCATGAGTTCTCCGAAAAATTTGAGAATTAGAGGATTGGAGAATTCTCCAATCCTCTATCACTAAACTGACATTGCAACCGCCGGGTCAAGCTGGGCGGGCGCGCCTTCGGGCACGGCGGCGGCCACCAGCGGCGGGTTGGGGCTGACCGAACTGGCCCCGCGCGACATGGCAACCAAACCGGTGCGCACCATCTCGATGATGCCGAACGGGCGCAGGACTTCGATCAGGCCTTCGATCTTGTCTTCGACGCCGGTGATTTCGATGACGAGCGAGTCGTTGGTCACGTCCACGATGCGGGCGCGGAAGACGTCGGCCAACTGCATGACTTCGGTGCGGTTGGCGGAAGTGACGGCCACTTTGATGAGCGCCAGGTCGCGCACGACCGAGGGCTGGTGGGTTACGTCGTCCACGCGCAGAACGTTGACCAGCTTGTAAAGGTTGGCCTCGATGCGGCGGGCGGTCAGGTCGTCCCCGTCCACCACAATCGTCATGCGGCTCACGCCAAGCTGTTCGGTGTGGCCGACGGTGAGCGACTCGATGTTGAAGGCGCGCCGGCGGAAGAGCGAAGCGACGCGATTGAGCACGCCGGGTTTGTCTTCAACATAAGCTACGAAAATATGGTTTGCCATTCTTCACAAGACAAGGAGAAGGGGAAAAGGGGAGACACGGAGAATCCGACTCTCCCCTTCTCCTTGTCTCCCTGTCTACTTGGTTGCTCCCAAATCCCACTCACTCTCGTCCGCGCCCGTCTCGGCCATCACATCGCGCTTGGGGCGGCGGATCATGGCTTGCAGGTCAGCCCCGGCGGGAACCATCGGGAAGACACTGTCTTCCTGCTCCACGCGGAAGTCCATGATGACCGTGCCAGGGTGAGCGCGGGCCTCTTCGACAGCCACCTGCACTTCGGAGCGTTTGGTGACTCGCACGCCTTTGATGTCGAAGGCGTCGGCCAGTTTCACAAAATCGGGGCTGAGCATGGGCGTGGCCGCGTAACGCTTCTCGTAGAAAAATTCCTGCCACTGGCGCACCATGCCCAGGTAGCCGTTGTTGATGATGGCGATGTTGATCTTGAGATTCTCCTGAGCGATGGTGGCCAGTTCGGCCATCGTCATCTGGAAGCCGCCGTCGCCGGCGACGACCCACACTTCTTTGTCGGGGCAGGCGAATTTTGCGCCGATGGCCGCTGGCAAAGCAAAGCCCATCGTGCCCAGGCCGCCGGAGGTGATGAGCGAACGCTCGTCGTCGTGCTTGTAGTATTGCGCTTCCCACATCTGGTGCTGGCCCACGTCGCTGACGACAATCGCCTTGCCGCTGGTGTAATGCCAGATGTCGTTGATGACGTGCGCCGCGTACAGGTGGCCGCTGTCGGGCAGGCTCTGGATGTCGCGCACCGCCGTGTCGCCCTTCATCTCGTTGATGTGATCGATCCACTCGCTGTGGTCGGCAGACTTCACGCCGGGCAACAACTCGTCCAACGTCTCCCGCAAATCGCCGACGATGCCCACGTCCACCTTCACGTTCTTGTTGATCTCAGAAGGATCGATCTCAATGTGAATCTTTTTGGCATTCAGCGCGTAAGTCTTGATGTTACCGGTCACCCGGTCGTCGAACCTCATGCCGAAGGCGAGCAGAAGATCGGCTTGCTGGATGGCGTTGTTGACCCAGGCTTCGCCGTGCATGCCCATCATGCCCAGGTTGAGCGGGTGGCTGGCGGGGATGGCGCCGAGGCCGAGAAGCGTCATCGCAATCGGCACTTGCGCCCGTTCGGCGAACTCCAGCACCTGCTTGCGCGCGCCACTCATTAGGATGCCATGCCCGGCGAGAATGAGCGGGCGTTTGGCGTTGTTGATCAGGTCGAGGGCCTTTTGAAATTCTTCGGGCAGGGCGCGAAGGTTGGGACGATAGCCGGGGAGTTGCGGGGCGGCGGCCTCCCAGTCAAATTCGCACGAACTCTGCTGGGCGTCTTTAGTGATGTCCACCAGCACCGGGCCGGGGCGGCCACTGGCGGCGATGTAGAACGCTTCGCGAATCGTGCGGGCAATATCTTCAGCGCGAGTGACAAGATAATTGTGCTTGGTGACCGGCAAGGTGACGCCGGTCACGTCGGTCTCTTGAAACGCATCCGAGCCGATGGCCTTTGAGCCGACCTGGCCGGTGATGCAGACGATGGGCGACGAGTCCATCATGGCTGTGGCGATGCCGGTGACCATGTTGGTAGCGCCGGGGCCGGAGGTGGCGATGGCGGCTCCCACTTTGCCCGAAGCCCGGGCGTAGCCGTCGGCCATGTGGGTGGCCCCCTGCTCGTGCCGGACCAAAACGTGATGGATCGGATAGTCGAGCATGGCGTCATAAGTCGGCAAAATCGCCCCGCCTGGGTAGCCGAAGATCGTCTTCACGCCTTCGCGAACTAAACATTCCCAAACAGTTTGTGCGCCGGTTCGTTTCATAATTACCTCCAAAGAATTCTCTAATTCTCCAATTCTCTGATTTGAGAATTAGAGAATTGGAGAATTCGCATTCAGTCTCTCAACACCGCTCCCTTATCCGCGCTCTGCACCATTTTGGCGTAGCGCCTCAGCCACTTGCTTTCGATGTTAGGCACGAAGGGCGGCAGGGCGGCCAAACGCGATTGAATTTCTTCGTCCGAGAGGCGGACGTTGAGTGCCCGAGCATAAAGATCGAGTTCGACGATGTCGCCGTTTTGCAGAGCCGCAATCGGGCCGCGGGCCGCCGCTTCCGGGCTGACATGGCCGATGCAAGCGCCGCGCGTGCCGCCGCTGAAGCGGCCATCGGTGATCAAGGCCACCTTGTCGCCCAGGCCCATACCCATGATGGCGCTGGTGGGCGACAACATTTCCTGCATGCCGGGGCCGCCGGCCGGTCCTTCGTAGCGAATGACGACCACATCGCCGGCTTGCACTTCGTGATTCAAGATGCCGCGCATCGCCGCCTCTTGCGATTCGTAAATCCGGGCCGGGCCGCTGTGCCGCTTCATGCCATCGCTCACGCCGCCTGTTTTCACGACTGCCCCGTCGGGTGCAAGGTTGCCGAAGAGAACGGCCAGGCCGCCGGTCTTGGAGTGCGGATTATCCAGAGGCCGGATCACCTCAGCATCTTTCACCGCCGCGCCCGAAATGGACTCGCGCAACGTTACCCCGCTCACCGTGACTCGATCCAGATGTAACGTATTTCCGTCCGAGGCGATCTCGGTGAGGATGGCCGGGATGCCGCCCGCGCGATGCACGTCTTCCATGTGCCACTTGCCCGCCGGGCTGACCTTGCACAGGTGCGGCACGCGGTCGGCAACGGCGTTGATGCGGGCGAGCGGATACTCCAGCCCGGCCTCTTGCGCGATTGCCAGCGCGTGCAGAACGGTGTTGGTCGAGCCGCCCATGGCCATGTCGAGGGCAAAGGCATCGTCCAGCGCTTCGGCGGTGACGATTTGGCGGGGAGTGATGTTTTGAGCAACGAGGTCGAGGATGAGGGTGGCGGCTTTGCGGGCGAGGGCTTCACGTTCGGCGGTGAGGGCCAGAGCCGAGCCGTTGTAGGGCAGGGCCAGGCCGAGGGCTTCCATCAGGCAGTTCATCGAGTTGGCGGTGAACATACCCGAACACGAGCCGCACGAAGGACAGGCAAAGTCCTCCAGCACCTTCAGCCGCTTCTCGTCAATCTTGCCGGCTTTGAATGCACCTACGCCCTCAAACACCGAGATGAGATCAATGGCTTCGCCGTCGGGCGTGCGGCCGGCGGCCATCGGCCCGCCGGAAACAAAAATGGCCGGGATGTCAACGCGCATCGCGGCCATGAGCATGCCCGGCACAATCTTGTCGCAATTGGGGATGCACACCATCCCGTCAAAGCGGTGGGCCTCGATCATCGTCTCCACGCAGTCAGCGATCAGCTCGCGTGAGGGCAGACTGTACTTCATACCTTTGTGGCCCATGGCAATGCCGTCGTCCACGCCGATGGTGTTGAATTCAAAGGGGACGCCGCCGGCGGCGCGGACGGCCTCCTTCACCACTTTGCCGAACGACTGCAAATGGACGTGGCCGGGGACAACGTCAACGTAGGAGTTGACGATGGCGATGAAGGGCTTGCTCATGTCGGCGTCGGTGACGCCGGTGGCCTTGAGCAGGGCGCGGTGCGGAGCGCGCTCGAAACCGGATTTGATGAGATCGGAACGCATGGTGAGCTATCGGCTATCAGCCATTGTAAGCATCAAACATGGCGTCGCTCACCCACTGGGCGGCTTCGGCCTCGGGCGTCACCACCGGCTCGCCGGGGACGCCGTCGTAAGACAGATCGGCTTGAGGGGTAAATTCTTCGTTCATGAGGTTCTCTCTCCTTTTGTAGAGCGATTTGCCAATTCGCTCTACAGTAAGCTCCTGCCACAGATAACAAAAAAGCCGCCTCGTTTGAGGCGGCTCATTGTTGATCCTGTGGCTGGATGTCGGTTGCTAATCTTTTCTCACCGGTACCGTCGCCGCCTCAAACGTCAAACGCTCCTCGACGAGGAGCACGCTAATGACGACAATAAGGACGACCGACAGTGAGAAGAACACGATTTGTTTCTCCGGGTGATTGTTAGACAGTATAGCTTCGGGGCGCGGATTCAGTCCATTGTTAAGAGTGAAGAGGGTTTGTGGGGAGCGGGTTGGAGGGGTTGCACAAGCCCCAAACAAGAGAATCAAAAGCGCCCCAGGAGTATCTTCTGGAGCGCTTGTTGCGGTAAGACCTGACCGGCTTCGCCGTGAAGTTTTGCCAAACTTTCGACCAAGCGCGGCAGGTCTGGTTTGGAACTAGGCGATGTCCACCGTCGCGCCGACTTCGACCAGCTTCTTCTTGCCGTCTTCGGCGGCTTCCTTGCCCACTGCTTCGAGCACTTTGGCGTTGGCAGTCTCGGCCATCTCTTTGGCTTCCTTCAGGCCCAGGCTGGTGAGCTGGCGGATGACCTTGATGACCTCGATCTTCTTGGGGCCAACGTCCTTGAGAACGACAGTGAACTCGGTCTTCTCTTCAACAGGGGCGGCGGCGGCGCCGGCCATCATGCCGGGCATGGCGGCCATAGCCACCGGGGCGGCGGCAGACACGCCCCACTTCGCTTCCAGCATCTTCGTCAGTTCTGCCGCTTCGAGGACGGTGAGACCGCTCAGGTCCTCGACGAGTTTGTTTAAATCAGCCATTGCAAAATTCTCCTTGGTTTGCCAATAACCAATAACTAATAACAAGTTATGGGTTATTGGTTACTAGTTATTGGTTATTGGGCCGGCGCCACTTCTTGTTCTTTGTCGGCGTAAGCCTTGACCACGTTGACGATTTGCCGCACGCCGCCGGCGATGGCACCGGTGAGGCGGGTGGCGGGTGTGTTGAGCAGGCCGAGCAGTTGCGCCCGAACCACAGGCAAGGGCGGCAATGACGCCAGCGCTTCCACCTGTTTGATACTCAGGGTTTTACTGCCCATCACTGCGCCTTTGACTTTGACAAACTCCGAGTCTTTGGCGAAATCGGCAATGGCTTTAGCCACAGCCGGCACATCTTTGAAGGCAAAGCCGATGGCGCTGCTTCCGGTCAATACATCTTCCGGGACGGGCAGGCCGGCTTCTTTGAGGGCCAGGGCGGCCAGGGTGTTCTTCACAATGTGAAACTCGCCCGAAGCGTCGCGCACCTTGCCGCGCAACGTGTCAATGCCCTTCATGTTGAGGCCGCTGTACGATGTGATGATCAGGGCTTCGCTTTTCTTGAGCAGTTCGCCGTACTCCTGCACCAGCTCTGACCTGCGTTTCTTTGTGATTGCCAAGTGTAAGTCACCTCCTTTCGCTGATGAATGGACGATCTGTTTACTCGACCTTTTGATCGCCCAATCATTTCAGCGAAAGGGAAATCAAAAAGTCTTCACGCCTTCGACCCGCATCGCGCAAAGACTTTCTGAACGGGCGCGCCGCCTTTGCAGGGGCCGCCTGATTCTAGAAGAAGTCTTCACCTCGGCAGGAGATTAAGTCGGGCGCGAAGTGTGCGCCCGACGCCTGCGGTCTATGGCGAAGGCAATTCTCTGATTCTCCAATTCTCAAATAGAGAATTGGAGAATTAGAGAATTGGGGATTGATTATGCCGCCCCGCCCAACGACTGGGCGGCATTGGCGTCCACTTTGACGCCCGGCCCCATCGTGGTGGCGACAGTGATTCGCCTGATATAAATACCCTTTGAGCCGGCGGGCTTGGCCTTCTTAATCGCTTCCATGAGCGAAGAGAAGTTCTCGTACAGGGCGTCCGACGTAAACGACGCTTTGCCGATGACGACGTGAATGTTGGCCGTCTTGTCGAGGCGGAACTCGACGCGGCCGGCTTTGGCTTCTTTGATGAGCCGGGGCAGGTCGTTGGCCGGAGCCACGGTGCCGGCTTTGGGATTGGGCATGAGGCCGCGCGTGCCGAGGATACGGCCCAACCGGCCAACCTTGCCCATCATTTCCGGGACGGCGATGGACACGTCGAAATCCGTCCAGCCATCCTGAATCTTCTTCATCATTTCGTCGTCGGCTACGTAATCGGCCCCGGATTCTTTGGCAACGCGGGCGGCGTCGCCTTCGGCGAAGACCATCACCCGCACGTGCTTGCCCAGCCCGGCCGGCATGACAACTGCGGCGCGCACCTGCTGGTCGGCCTGCTTGGGATCGAGGCCCATGCGCATGTGAACCTCGACCGAGGCATCGAACTTGGTGATGCTGGTTTCTTTCGCCAGCATCAACGCTTCTTTGGGCTGGTAGGCTTTGCTCTGATCAACTTTCGCCGCCGCGGCGCGATATTTTTTTCCTGGTTTAGCCATTAGAGTCTCCTGTGGTGCTGGCGGGCACAACGGCCCTCCCACTTTCCCGCATTTCCCCTTGTTCCTTCATTTCCTTTGAGGCAAGATAAGGAAACACGGGAAACAAAGGAATTTAGCCTTCGACCGTGATTCCCATCGAGCGGGCGGTGCCTTCCACTTGCAACATCGCGCCCGGCAGATCGATAGCATTCAGGTCTTTCATTTTGATTTCGGCGATCTCTTTGACCTGGGCTCGCGTCACCTTGCCTACTTTATTGCGGTTGGGCACGGCCGAGCCTTTCTCCAGGCCGGCGGCCTTGCGAAGAAGCACGGCGGTTGGTGAAGTGCGCAGGGCAAGCTGGAACGAGCCATCACTGTAAATAGTGATGTCCACCGGAATCACTTCGCCGGGCCGGTTGGAGGTTCGAGCATTGTATTCTTTGCAGAACCCCATCAGGTTGATGCCGTGGCCGGCCAGGGCCGGGCCGACAGGCGGCGCAGGGTTAGCCTTGCCTGCTTCAAGTTGCAGGCGCACGACTGCTTTAAGTTTCTTTGCCACTTTGGTCTCTCCTTTGTGGTGTTAGCGGGCGGCCTGGGCCAGCCCTCCCACGAATTCTCTAATTCTCTAATTCTCCATTCCTCTGCCTTACTTTGGAGGATTGGAGAATTAGAGATTACACTTTCTCTATTTGCGAAAAGTCCAACTTCAAAACTAGCTCACGGCCAAAGAGCGACACCTTGATCCGCAATTTAGCGTGTTCTCTCTCAACTTCAAATACTATGCCAATGAAATCTCTAAAAGACCCTTCTATCACGCGCACCTTTTGACCGGTATTAAAAGGCAGGTCATCGGGTTCGCTTGTTGCCAACATCTTCTACGCCTTCTCCACCTGCAAGAAATCCAGTTCTACCGGCGTTTCGCGACCAAAGAACGACACCATGACTCGCACTTTGGCCCGTTCGGCGTCAATCTCGCCGACGGTTCCAATGAAATCGTTGAACGGCCCGTCAACAATCCGCACCTTCTGACCGACTTTGAAGCTGACTTTGATCTTGGGCGCTTCGGCTTCCATGCGGCGCATGATTTGCGACACTTCCTGCGGCTGGAGCGGGGTGGGCGTGTTGCCCATGCCCACAAAACCGGTGACGCCCGGTGTGTTGCGGACGACGTACCACGAGTCCTCGCTGAGAACCATCTGCACCAAAATATAGCCGGGGAAGACCCGTCGCTCGACCGTGCGGCGTTGTCCATCCTTAACTTCGATCTCTTCTTCGGTCGGCACGACGACATCGAAGATTTTGTTCTTCATGCCCATCGTGTCAATGCGTTGCTCAAGATTGTGCCGGACTTTGTTCTCGTAGCCCGAATAGCAATGCACGACGTACCAATGACGCTGATCGTCGGCGTCCTGCAAAATCTCGGCCACTTCAGGCGAGGGCGAGCCGCGCGTCTCATCCACTTCCGATTCCGGAGCCGAGGCGGCCTCAGACTCAGGAGTCGACAGCGATTCCTGTTCTTCAGCGCCCTCGTTTTCGTCAGGCACGCCTTCTTCTTCAGTGCGCTCTTCTTCGGACATGAATAACATCATCTCTCAGCCAGAGTCGGCAAGTTAGCTGATCCCCAGGATCAACTGGAACAATTTCCCAAACAAAATGTCAAAGGAGCCGAGCACCGCTGCGCTTGCTACAACCGTGATCAACACCACAATCGTCAAATTGGTGGCCTCCTGCCGGGTGGGCCAGGACACTTTGCTCAATTCGGCGCGGGTTTCGCGCAAGTAACGGAAAACTGGATTATCACTCATAACCGTGGACACCCTTGACACAGCTTGGTCTCCTAAAGATTTAGATCAGGCAGGCCAGGTAGGAATTGAACCCACAACCCCCGCTTTTGGAGAGCGGTGCTCTGCCAATTGAGCTACTGGCCTGTGTTGTTTAGTCAAGCGGTCACTTGGTCTAGTAGTCAGGTAGTCTATCTCTGGCTACCCGACCACTCGACTATTCGACCACTCGACTACTTCGTCTCGCGGTGCACCGTATGCTTACGGCACCGCGGGCAGAACTTCTTCAACTCGATCCGGTTCGGATCGTTCCGGCGATTCTTCTGCGTGGTGTAGTTGCGCTCTTTGCAATCCGCGCACGCCAGCGCGATCACCGGGCGAACGTCTTTTGATTTGCTTGCCATGTTAGTCCAGAATCTCCGTAATGACGCCGGAGCCGACGGTCAGGCCGCCTTCGCGAATGGCGAACTTCGAGTTCTTCTCCAACGCCACCGGGATGATCAACTCCACCGTCATCTCAATATTGTCCCCCGGCATC
>JACPWC010000118.1 GCA_016197225.1 Chloroflexota bacterium | reverse complement strand
GTGCGGCCCCTCACTGCGAGACCCGCACCCTTCGACTGCGGCCCGCAAAGAACACGCAGGCCTCCGCTCAGGGTGCTATACCGTTCAACCATGAAGCCGACTTCTCAACTCGCCATCAAAGTCGTGGTGGCCGGCGACGGCAACGTCGGCAAAACGTCGCTCATCCGCCAGTACTGTGAAGGCAAATTTGAATCGTCGCGGGTGATGACGATTGGCGTGGACTTTCAGACCAAGCGGGTGGCCTTGCCCGAAGGCGAAGTGAAACTCTCCATTTGGGACATGGCCGGACAGGAGCGATTTGCCGTCATGCGATCCGGGTTCTATCGGGGAAGCCGGGCGGCAGCCCTGGTCTTTGACGTGACTCAGGCCGCCTCGCTTACCAACCTCGAAACCTGGCGGGCCGAAATTCTCAAAGTGATGCCCGACCAAAAGTTCGTGGTCGTTGGCAACAAGATTGACCTGCCGCGTGACGAGGCGACTCAAGACGCCGCCAACTTCGCCGCCCAAATCGGGGCCGAGTACGTGGAAACCAGCGCCGCCACTGGTGACGGCGTGCCAAAGTTGTTTGAGGCGCTGGCGAGACTGGCGATCGGGTGAGGCCGGATGAACGCCAAATCGGCTCAAGCCATCTTATCGCTTGCCCAGCAAAGCGACATACTTATTTTTGGCGAGACTCATGGGACGCAAGAAGTGCCGCAGGTTCTAGCGGCGATGCTCGACGACTTCAGAGCGACAGGCTTTTGCGCCCTGGGCCTTGAAGCGCCTCTTTCCGAGCAGAATGCGCTTGCCAACTGGGCCAAAGGGGAAACAACAGAAGCCCCGTCGTTCTTTGCGCGCCCTTTCGCAGATGGAAGGGGAAATGAACAAGCTCTGGCCCTTGCCCGCGAAGCAATTCGCAAAGGCTGGCACGTCATTTGCTTTGACGTTAATTCAGTTGCGCCTGGTTTCGTGTGGGCCGAACGAGATAACGGGATGGCGGAGAATTTGGTTGCGGAGTGGGAGCGCCTGGGACCGGACTGTAAGGTGGTCTGTCTTTGCGGAAACCTGCATTCGCGGCTTGCGCCTTTGCCAAAAGGATTCGCTCACTTCTGGCCTTCCTTTGCCGCTCGCATCCAGCAGTTGAAGCCAAACGCCAAAGTCAACAGCATCAACATCATGTTTCACGGCGGTTCTTTTTTCAATACCAAAGTTCAGCAAATTGCTGGCAGACCGATTACTGAAGACTGGGTTTCTGAGGACGCCGAAACCGGGCATTCATTGGTTTGGCATTTGCCGCAGGCGACTCCGGCAACATTTTTAGCTCCGCCTACTCACTTCTTCTAAGCTTTTCTTTGCGTTCTTCGCGCCTTCGCGGTTCAACCTCCACCTCCACAATAGCAGTAACCCCACCATCGGCACGGCCCCCAACCCATCTCCAATCGCAATTCCAATCAACCCTAGAGTCGGCGTGAGCAAATAAGCACCGCCGGCGCTGAAGGCCAGGCCAATTACAGAGGCAGTCACCGTCCACCAGGGTTGCTGGCGGGCGTAAGTGGCATAGGCCAACGGCTGGCTGAGGGCGGTGAGGAAGAAGTACGGCGCAAGCGTTGCCAATGTCGCCGATACTTGCCTGGCATCCTCAGCCGTGAAGTTGCCACGTTGATAAAGCACGGCTACTATCGGCTCGCGCAAAAACAGGAAGGCAATCGTCAGCGGCAGGGCGACGACGAGCATGAGCTTCAACGTCCGGTCGAGGGCGGCGCGAAAGGCGGGCAGGTTGTTGGCGGTGCGGGCCAGTTCGGGGAAGGCAGGTGTGACAACTCCGGCCAGCAACAGGGTGCTGGCGGCGGCAATGGGCCGCATGGCAAATTCGTAGGCCGCCACTGCGCCCAGGCTCACCCCGCTGGCAAAGCCGCGCATGATCACAAAGTCCGAGTGATAGATCAAGTCGCTGATGGCAAACGGCACGAGCAGGGCCAGTGCGGCAGGCAGGCCGGGATGGCGAAAGTCGAGCGTGAACTTGAGATTGGCTGTGAGCGCCTTTGGAAACGAGAGCGGCAGGGCGACGAGGGCGACGAGGCTGGCCGAGAGCGTGGCCGCCACCAACGTCCAAGCGCCGAGCGTCGAGGGCGCGACGGCAACGACGAGGAAGTAGGCAACACTGCCCGCAAACAAAATGGCCGCCGGGCCGACGAGCAAATTCTTGGCCGTCAACGTTCCGCGCCAAACGCCAACCGGCGCGGCGATGGTGGGGCCAATGAGCAGAGTCCGGGCCATGGAAACGGCGACGGCCTGACGCCGAAGGTCCAGCCCCGGCGCGAGTCGCGGCAAGAGGGCCGGCATCAGAATAAAGCTCAACACGGCAACGACGGCCACCCCAATCAACGCCAGCGACCACAGTGAGTTTACAAATCCCCAAGATTCAGTTTCATCATCCGCTAAATTCGCTCGCGAAGCGTCCGTTGTCAAAAACCGTCGAAACAAAGGCGGCACTGCCGTCTCCAGCCCGCCGACGAGGGCGACGGAACTGAGCACGAATGGAATCGAAGAGGCGACGTAGAAGGCGTCGAGGGCGGGGTCAAGCCCGAAGCGGGCGGCGATGATGGGTGTGGCAAGAAAGGCGACGAGGCCGCCGAGGAGTCGCAGGGCGGCAAGGATGAGGCCGGTTCGGACGAGGCGCGACACGCGAGGATTGTATCATTGGGAAGTCAGGGATTCACGACAAACGTGATCGGTTCGCTTCTCAGTGTTTCCCCGCTCACCGTCACCCCCGCCGCCTCCAGGGTGTGCCGCCCCGGCGCGAGTTGCCAGAAGTGTTGATAGGGCGACTCGGTCAGCGTTGCCACGACTTGCCCGTCCAGCACAAACGAGACTCCTTTCATCGCCTCACCGCTCACGGCGCTGAAGACGATCTGCTGGCTTGCCAGAGGCAGGCGAGGCGAGATGGCGTAGAGGGTGGAGTCGTCGGGCGAAGTTAGAGTGAGGAGTTGGGAGTTAGAGTTGGGATTTTGGAAATTGGGATTTGGGATTTGCGGCAAGCCTTTTTGCCGCGCCCATTCCTGGGCTTCGGGTGGGAGAACGAGGAAGACTTGAGTAGCGATGCGTTCGGGCGGGGTGTTCTCGTCGGCTAAACCGCCGGTGGCGGCGTCAATTTGGAAGGGTTGGTAGAAGGTGTCGGGTTGAGTCGGTTGAGTCCCGTCAATGAAAAGATCAACTTTGCGGAGCGGGCAGTAGTCGGTTGGCAACAGGCCGGAGAGGGCGCAGACTTCGACGCGGACGAGGCCGGGCGGCTCGGCGAATGGCGTTTCGGGCTTGCCGGTGAGGGCGGCGCGCATGAAGTCGTGCCAGATCGGCCCTGCCCCGGCAACGCCACTGATGTTGACCATTGGACTGTTGTCGGCGTTGCCCACCCAGGCGCCGATGGCGAGTTCGGGCGTGTAGCCCACCGTCCAGTTGTCGCGGAAATCGGTGGTGGTTCCGGTTTTGACGGCGGCCGGGCGGCCAATTTGCAGGATGCTGTTCGGGCCGAAGGTGGCGAGGCGGGCGTTGTTGTCGGAGAGGATGTCGGTGATGAGGTAGGCCACGCGCTCGTCAAGAACGCGCTCGGCGGGGCGGGGTTGCCATTGGTAAACAATGTTGTTCTCTGCGTCAGTAATTTTGAGAATAGTAATTGGTAATTGGTAATTGCCGCCGGTTGCGAAGACGCCGAAGGCGGAGGTGAGGTCAACCAGGCGGACTTCGCCGCCGCCGAGGGTGAGGGCCAGGCCGAAACGATCCGCATCCGAGAGCGTCGTCAGGCCCATCTTGCCGGCCAGGGCCAGCATGTTGTTGATGCCAATGTGATCAAGCGCCTTGACTGCCGGAATGTTGAGTGAGCCGCCTAGCGCCTCGCGGGCCAGCACCGGCCCGTGAAAGTTGCGGTCGTAGTTTTGCGGGACGTACGAAAAACCTTCTTTGGTGACGAAGGCAGTGCGCACGTCGAGGATGAGGGTGGCGGGAGTCCAGGGGCAATAACCAGTAACTAATAACGAATTGCCAGAATTTTGTAATTGGTTATTAGTTATTGGTAATTGGGAGCACAGGGCCGGATCAAACGCGGCGGCGTAGGTGATGGGTTTGATGGCCGAGCCGGGCTGGCGGGGGGCGACGGCCATGTTGATCGCGCCGGAGATTTCGGCGTTGAAGTAGTCGGGGGAGCCGACCATTGCTAAGATTTGGCCGGTGTGAGGATCCAGGGCGACAAGGGCGGCGTCGGTGACGCTCCCCGGGACTTCGCTGGAGTCGGCCAACAATTGGAGCCGGCGGGTGATGATTTGCTCGGCGGTGATGGTGAGATCAAGGTCGAGGGTGGTGGTGACGGTCAACCCTGAGTACAAAACGTCGGGCGGGTAAGTCGCTTCAAGCTGACTCCAGACGTAAAAGATAAAATGCGGGGCGGTGATCGGAAAAGGCGAGGGCGCGAATTGCAGGACTTCGTCTTTGGCAAGTTTGGCTTCGTCTTCGGCGATGAAGTTGTTCTTGACCATGAGGTCGAGCACAATGATCTGCTTGTCGTCGGCGGCCTGCGGGTCGGTGAGCGGGTCGAAGAGGGCGGGCGCTTGCGGCAGGCCGGCCAGCAGGGCGCACTCGGCCAGGTCGAGGTCGCGGGCGCTCTTGCCGAAGTAGGCTTGAGCGGCAGAGTCGAGGCCGTAGGCAAGGTAGCCGTAGTAAGTCTGGTTGAGGTAGAGTTCGAGGGTTTGGTCTTTGGTGTAAGCCTGCGACAGCCGCCAGGCGAGGATGCTCTCGCGCATTTTGCGGAGGAGGGTGCGCTCGGCGCGCTCCTGCGGATCGAGCAACATGTTGCGGGCCACCTGCTGGGTGATGGTGGAGCCGCCGGCCAGCACCTCACCGCCCTGGATGTTGATCCACAGGGCGCGAACGATGCCGACGATGTCCACGCCGGGGTTGGTGTAGAAGCTGGCGTCTTCGACGGCGACGGTGGCTTGCTGGCAGGCAAGCGGAATTTCGTCGAGTGGCAGGGTGGTGTGGCGCACTCCGGCCGGGTCGGTGATTTCGTAGAGCAGTCGCCCGTCGCGGGCGAGAATTTTGGTGGAGGGGACGGTGAGGGCTTCGGTGAGGCGGTCGAGGGAGGGTAAATCGGTGAACAGTGAGTGCGTGATCAGTGAGACGAGCACAAGCAATAGTGCAAACGAGGAGAGAAAGAGACGGCGACGCATGGAGGTAAGAGCAGGAAGCAGAAAACAAAACACGCCCGTGCGCCAATTGTAAACGTTTTTGCGCAAGGGCGTGTTGCAGAGGTTTACAGGAAACGCCCGTCATCTTTTTTGGGCGGGTGGTTGGGATGATTAGTGATCAATTGCGGCTTACTCCAGTTATAATTTCCACCAATGAACCGTCTCTCCTCTGCCGTCAAACAACTGCTTGGTCTCGACCTTACCCCCGCCCAACTCGCCGCCTTTCGCATTTACGCCGCCGAACTTGCCGAATGGAACGAGAAGTTCAACCTTACCGCCATCAAAAGCCCGGCGGACGTTGAAATCAAACACTTCGCCGATTCGCTGTCGTGTCTTCTGGCAATACGCAATACGCAATATGCAACACGCGCTTCGCTGATTGACATCGGCACCGGGGCCGGTTTCCCCGGCCTGCCGCTGAAGATCATTTGCCCGGAGTTGAAGCTGACGCTGGTGGAGTCGGTGGGCAAGAAGGTGACGTTTCTCGAGCACGTCGTCGGCAGGTTGGAGTTGAAGGACGTGATGGTGATCAAGGGCCGGGCCGAGGAAGTCGGGCAGGATGGGGCACACCGCGAAAAATACGATTGGGCCGCCGCGCGGGCAGTGGCCGAAATGCCGATCTTGCTGGAGTATTTATTGCCGCTGGTGAAGATGGGCGGCAAGGCGCTGGCGCAAAAAGGGGAAAGCGCCCCGGCCGAGACTCACGGTGCAGAGCGGGCGGCGAAAATTTTGGGCGGGAGCCTGGCTCAGATCACGTCGGTTGAACTGCCGGGCGTGGTCGAGCCGCGCTACCTGGTCGTCTTTGATAAAGTGGCGGCCACACCGGGGAAGTATCCGCGCCGGGCGGGAGTGCCGGGTAAGGAGCCGTTGAAATAACCAATAACTACTAACGATATTCGTTATTGGTTATTCTGGATCGTTCCGCTCACCACCCGCCACTTTTCAACCGTCCCCACAAACTCCGGCTCGAACAAATTCAAATCGGTCGTCGTCATCACCGACTGCTCCACGCCGCCGAGTCGCTTGAGCAGGTCGCGCCGCCGCTGCGGGTCAAGCTCGGCCAGCACTTCGTCGAGCAGAAGGATAGGCGGCTCGCCGGCTTTGTCGGTCATCCACGCCAGCTCGGCCAGTTTGAGCGCAAGCACCGCCGTGCGCCCCTGCCCGCGCGAGCCGTAGATGCCGAGGTCAATGCCGCTGGCGAGAAAACGCACGTCGTCGCGGTGCGGGCCGGTGAGCGTCATGCCGCGCTCGATCTCCTGCCGCCGCGTAGCCTCCAGCTTCTCGCGCAAACTTTGGGCGATGGACTCCGGGCCGACGCCGGAGCGCGTGACCGGCACGTCGAGGCCGAGGCCAATTTGAGGGGTGTCGTCGGCCAGCGGGTCGAAGGCCGGTTGATAGGCCAGCCGCAAGTGCTCTGCGCCCTCGGTCAACTCGCGATGAATGGAAGCGGCGAAGCGCCCAATTTCTTCCAGCGCCCGCGCCCGGGCCGCGATCAATGTTGCCCCATGACGACAAAGCTCCCCATCCCAAAACTCCAACTCGACGCCGTTGCTATTTCCGTTGCGCTCTTGCAGTTGCTTGAGCAGGGCGTTTCTCTGCGAAAGGATTTTTCCGTACTCGCCCAGCGCCAGCGCATAAACCGGATCAACCTGGCAGAGCGTGGAATCCAGGTATCGCCGCCGGTCGCCGGGGGAGCCTTCCACTAAGGCCATGTCCTGCGGCAGGAACAGCACCACGTTGACCGCGCCGTGCAGGTCGCCGGCCCGCCGCTTGAGGCCGTTGATGAGCACCGTCTTCTTCAAGCGTTGCTCGCGGGCCGCGCCCACATCCTCAACTTCAAGGCGAATATCCACCCGGCGAATTTCGCGCGCGGTGTGAACTTCGGCTACAATCTTGAAGAAGGGGCGCGGGTCGTTGCGCAGGGCCAGCCAGTGGATCAGTTGGCGGTCGGTGGTGGCGTGCGGCGAACTGGCGGTGGCAAGATAATAGATGGCCTCAAGTAAGCTGGTCTTGCCTTGCGCGTTGTTGCCTATCAGGATGAGCGGCCCGGCGGGAAGATCGGCCTCGAGGCGGGTGTAGTTGCGGAAGTTGGTGAGGGAGAGGTGGGCGACGCGCATTGGAGTCGGATTCTAACATGAGAGCAGTCGGCAAGATAATTAGTTTTGAGAACGCCGAAGTCACGCTTCACGAAAAACTTTATTGGAACGCAGACGCGAAGCGCGCAGATATTTTTGAAAAAATCAGCGACGATCAGCGCACAAAGCGTCCGCGTTTATCAGCGTTCTAATAGAAGCCCGTGAGCAGTTACGATCATTCGAAGCGATCAGTGGCCCTCTTCTCTCAGCAGATGCTCCACCAACCTCTTCCCCAACCCAATAATCGTCAGCACCGTCGGTCGGGCAAGCGATTCGGGGAAGGCGCTGGCGTCGCAGACGTACAAGTTCTCAATTTCGGTCTGCAAGTTCTGGTCGAGCACCCCTTCGGGGCCGATGCGGACGGTGGCGCAGGGGTGCGTGCCGCGCAGGGGAGTCATGAGGAGTGACTCGGGGTCGGCCCCGGCCTTGACGAGAATCTGTTTGGCAACTGCCGAGGCGTGGTCGAGCTTCTTCCGGTCATTGGCCGTGAACGGCTTGCTGATATTGCGTTCGGACTCGACGACACCCGAAATATCATCTTTGAGTTTGATCATGATTCCGAGAGTGTGATTCCAGCGCGGCCAGGTGGCGAGCGCGCCCGGCCCTTTCAACGCCATCACAATCGGGTAGTTGAGCCAGGGGTCAATCAGGGTGCTGAGCAAGTATCCCACTTCATCGTTCGCCCACTCGTAAGTCATCGGCGGCTCGTTGCCGTTGCCTGCGAAGCGCGACGCGCCGTAGACCATCACCGTCGTGTCCATGCCGATTCCCTGACCGGCGCGACTCAGTCCGGCGCGTTTGAGGAGGAGCGGCGACCCAATGCCACCGGCGGCCAAAACGACGATCGGGGCCACAATCTCCAATCTCTTATCTCTAATTCTCCCTCGCACCCCAACCACTTTTCTATTCTCAACGATCAGTTCGTCCACCCGTGCTTCGGCGATGAACTCGCAACAGCCGGTGGCCGTCGCCTCATCCACCCACTCCGCCGCGTTCCACTTTGCGCCGCAACGACAGCCTAACATGCACTTTGCGCCGCAGTCGAAATGCTTCGTGCGCGCCGGACTCATGAATTTGGGCAGGGGTTGCCAGTCGTAGCCAAGCGCATTGGCCGAGTCGGCTAAACGGGTGGAGGCGGTTCCCCTGAGTTCGGGCGGCAGGGGCGCAATCTTCAATTCGTCAATCGTCTCGGTCACGTACTTATCGAGATCGATCTTGTATTTATCTTTGAACCAGGCGGGCGGCGGGGCGGCGCAACCGCAGTACATGCTCGTCGCGCCACCGGCCATGAGCGGGCGGATGATGTTGAGGCCTTCGCGGGTGAAGAGCAGAGCGTTGCGGTCAGCGTACATGAGCGCGCCGGGGTACGTGCCGTAGAGCGGCGAGCGCCGCCAGTCCTTGCCGCGTTCGAGCAGAAGCACGCGCTTGCCCGCGCGGGCCAGGCCGCGAGCCATTGTGGCCCCGCCCGGCCCGGAGCCGATCACGATGACATCTCCTTCTTTTTTCATAGCACGGCCTCCAGCCGCAACCAAAGGAATCCACGAAGGACACGAAGTTACACGAAGGATTCTTCGTGCTCCTTCGTGGCCCTTCGCGGATCAGAATCTTCGCGGTCGTGATAGTTTTTCAAGGGGAATGCAAAAACATCTTCGCGTCAGAGCGCAGGTTGTTCGACTTTCTCGGCTTGCCGGGTCGCCAACTGGGCAATGTTGCCTTTGGGCGTGAGGGCCGTTATCGCCAGGCCCAGCGCGGCGGCGATGAAAGCGATGACGAACACGCCTTGAATCGCCCCGGCCAGCGCGTTCTTCAACGCCTCATTCAACAAGGCGCTGGAGGCAGACCGGGCAATCGGATCGAGCAGGCTGTCCACCGAAACAGCCGCCGACTCCAAACCGGCGGCCTTGAGATTGGAAATCAGCCAGCCACCGAGGGCGGCTCCCATCATGCTCACCCCCAGCGTGCCGCCGATACTGCGGCTGAACTGCAAGGTGGACGTGGCAACGCCCATCGAGCGCTTTTCGACCGTGCTCTGCACGGCGATGAGGAATGACGGGATCGAAAAGCCCATGCCGACGCCCATCATGCCCAAATAGATGATCAGGTTGATCTGAGAGACGGCGACGCCGATCCGGGTCATCAGGAACGTGCCCAACGTGAGCAGGCACATGCCGAACAGAGCCAACGAGCGGTAGCTCACCGCCAGCAAGAGACGGCTACTGACGATGCTGGCGATGACCCAACTGATCAGCATTGGGGTCAAGGTGGAACCGGCGACGGTGGCGCTGGTTCCCAGCACGGCCTGCAC
Organism: Chloroflexota bacterium; assembly: GCA_016197225.1. Lineage (NCBI taxonomy): Bacteria > Bacillati > Chloroflexota > Chloroflexota bacterium. The sequence goes on along the minus strand of JACPWC010000118.1, from coordinate 47,829 downwards.
GAACAGCGGCACAAAGGCCAGGCTACCGAACATGGCGAACCCGGTCAACAGGCCGTGCCCGCAGGCGACGGCAAACAAACGATCACGGAACATGAGCAGGGGCAGGATGGGATCGGCGGCTCGCCGCTCGATCCAGATCAAGGCGGCGAAGAGCAGTGCCGCTGTCGCCAGCAATCCCCAACCGACGGGCGTGCCCAGTTCAAACAGCCCCAACAACAACGCAACAACACCGGCACTCATCACGCCCGCGCCGAGGAAGTCCACTTGCGCCACGCCCGCCGTCTTGCGGGCGCCGTCCGCCAACGAGAGCATCACCAACGTTCCGGCCAGCAAGCCGGGGATGAGGTTGATGTAAAAGACCCAGTGCCACGAGACGGTATCCACCAGGAAGCCGCCGAGCAACGGGCCGACGACGGACGACACGCCCCACACGCCGGAGAACACGCCCTGCATGCGGGCGCGTTGTTCAAAGCTGAAGGTGTCGCCGATGATGATGAAGGCCAGCGGCAGAATACCGCCCGCGCCCAGTCCCTGCACGACGCGGAAGAAGATCAACTGCTCCATGCTTCCGGCCAGGCCGCACAAGAGCGAGCCGGCGAGAAACAGAGTCATGGAGACGGCGTAGACTGGCCGCCGCCCGTACAAATCGGAAAACTTGCCGAAGAGCGGCACGGTGGTTGTCGAGGCCAGCATGTAGGCCGAGAACACCCAACTGTACGACGCCAAACCGCCGAGTTGGCTGACGATGGTGGGCATGGCCGTGGCTACGACGGTGGCTTCCATTGAGGCCATGAAGATGCTGAGCATGATGCCCAGGGTGAGAGCAATGATTCGTTGACGAGACATGGTTCTCCTATTCCGTGTTTTTGTTCACCACCGCCTGCAAGCGACTATATTCAGCCGAGGCAATGTAGCGGCGCAATTCTTCGATGCGCTTGATGATCATCGGATGCGTGCCGAGCAATTCGCCGATGTTGTTGGCAAGGTCGTCGTCTTCCTTCTCGATCAGGGCCAGCGCCTTTTGCAAGTCAGCCGAGGTCTGGGCCGCGCCGCCCGTTGCCAGCTTGACCAGCGCCGAGATGGCCTTGTTGGGTTTGCCGCAGGCCAGCAATCCGGCCCGGTCGGCTGAATATTCGCACATCCTGTTCCACCACCGGAAAGCAATTTGCAGGATGACGGCGGCGAAGAGGGGGCTGGGGATTCCGGCCATGCCGCCGACGAGGGAGTTGAGCCAGGTGTGGCCGAGTCGGACGTGGCCGAGTTCGTGGCCCAACACAAACTGAATCTCGTCCGTGTCCATCACTTGCAAGATAGGCGAGTACAACACCACCACTTTCGGGTCGGAGAGGCCGAAGGTGTAAGCGTTGAGGACATCCGCCGGGACGACGAAGAAGTTCACCCGCCCCGGTTGCAACCGCCTCACACAATCACGGGCCAGCGCCGCCAGGTTGGGCGACGATTCAGGCGTCACCTGATGTGCTTGTTTTATAAGCGTTTCATGCCTGGATTGACTCGCAAAGTACGAGAAGGCCAGCATCGCCAGCACAAACAGCAGGCTACCGCACAACGTGGCCGTGGCCGTGACAGCGATGACGACGAACACCAGAAACAGCGTCAGCGTCAGAACAAGTTGTTCGTTGGGGTAACGGTAGGAGGCGTTCAAATCAGTTCGATGTTTCCGTTCGATCGCGCCGTATTCAGGCGATGGCGGAACATCAGCCAGGCCGCCGCCCCGTAAACCAGGCCGAGCAGAACTTCCAAGCCCATCAACCCCATCACCTCAGAATAAGGAGCGCCGTCCACAACAGCCCGAATCGCCAGCAGGCCGTGGGTCATCGGCAGCGAGCGGCTCAACACTTGCACGGCGGGCGGCAGAGCCGAGAGTGGGAAGTTGACGGCGCCGGTCAACATCATAATGTAGCCAATCATGTTGCAGAGCAACATTCCCCAGCGGGTGGGCAGTGAGATCGAGCCGGACAGCCAGCCCAGGCCGCCGGTCGTGATCAGCGTGATCACGAGCAGGGGCGCGGCGCGCAACAGGTTGACGACGGCAAGGTCGGGCGCGATGACGGGCACGAGGACGATTAGCACCAGCGCCGTGCTGAGCAGGGCGTCGAAGAATCCGGCCATGCTTCGCCCGATCATCATCGGCAGCCAGTTGGCCGGAGCGGCGATCAGGTGCGGCAGAGTGCCGGCCCATTTTTCCACTTCGATCACAATCGCCAGTTCGACAATCGCCGGGAACACTGCCGCATGCACGGCGTTGCCGATCAGGGCAAACTTCGCCAGTTCATTGCCGCCGGCGGCTTTGGCAATCAGCACGAAGAACAGGGCTTGCAGAACCCAGCGCGGAATTTTGGAACCGAGGACAACTGCCGGTGTGAGTTCCACCGAGTACACCGCGAATGAAACGCGCGTGCCGCTCCAGAATAAACGTAAGGCGTTTTGCATCGTTGATCCTCCAGTGCAGACCTCACAGGTTTCCGCGAAGCGAACCTGTGAGGTCTGGTAGCAACCTACCACGCCTCCAGCGACCCCGCTTCGCGCACCATGTATTCGACGCGGGCATAGAGGAAGCGGGCGATGATCAGATAGACGACGGACAAACCGATCAGCCACAAGTCAATGAGCCAGGGGTTGCCCGCCACTAAACCAGCGGCAGTGTTCATCGCCAAATTTCCCCACATCGGAGCCAGGATCGCCGAGAGCGGCCGCGTCCACGCGGGCAGGAGGGTGATCGGAAACGTCAGGCCGGCCAGCACGAAGATCGGATAGTTGGCGACGGTGATGAACTGGCCGGCGTTGCGGGTAAGGACAAAGAACGAGCCGAGGATCAACCCCAGGCAGGTCATGGCGACGATGGTGAGGAGCAGGCTGGCGACAAAGCCCAACGGATCGTCAATGTCAATCGGCAGGCGAAAGGCGATCAGGCCGGTGCCGAACGTCATAACCATGGCGACGAGTGAGGTAACGGCGTTGGACAGACTCTTGCCCACCAGCACCAGGGCAAACGGAGTCGGCGAGGCGATGAGCATAGGCATCGTCCCCGACCGCCGCTCGTCGTCCACGATGCGGCCCGAGGTCCACAAGTTGGAATTCCAGATGCCGATCATGCCCGCGCCGACGACGGCGTACAGCCCGAAGTCGGGCTTGCCGCCGTAGAGATACGTGCCGACCGAGAGCAGGGTGAAGATGACGGGCAGAACGAAGAGCGTGCCGATGAAGAAATTGTTCGTCGCCCGATCCTTTGCCTGAAGCATGAAGGAGCTGTAGATGACGCGGAGGGTGGTCATAGGCAAATTCAAACTCCAAACTCCAAACCTCAAACACCTTTGAAGTTTGTCGTTTGAAGTTTGAAGTTATGTGTTCAGCGCTTCTTTCCCCACCAGCTTCACATACGCATCTTCCAGCGTGGGCTGGCGGGTAACAACTTTTTGCACGCGCACCCCGTCGAGGAGGCGCAGAAAGTCCTGCACCAGTTCTGCGCCGGCCGGGGCTTGAATTTGCAGGACTTGAGTCTGCTCGCGCGCTTCGACGTTGACTGCTTCGACGCCAGGGTGTTCGCGCAGTTTGGCGATGAGGGCCGAGGGCGCGCCGAGGCATTCGATCTCCACCACTTCGAGATCGGCGACCAGCCGCTTGAGGGCCGAAGGGGTGTCTACAGTCAAAATCTTCCCCTTGCTGAGGACGGCTACCCGGTCACACAAAGCGTCAATTTCAAACATGTAGTGGGAGGTCAAAAAGACGGTCTTCCCGGCCTCCTTCAATCCGTGAATGACCTGACGCAGTTCGCGGGCGGCCACCGGGTCGAGGCCAATCGTCGGCTCGTCGAGGAAAAGGATTTCGGGATCGCTGATCAGGCCGCGGGCGATGTGCAGGCGTTGCTTCATGCCGCGCGAGTAGCCCTCCACCCGCTCGTCGGCGCGATCCTTGAGACCGACGAGTTCGAGCAATTCGGGAATTCGCTTTTTGGCAACATCGGGCGGGACGTGATAGAGGTCGGCGAAGTACTGGATGTTGTCGCGCCCGGAGAGCCGCCAGTACAACCCGCGGTCGCCGCCGAAGACAATGCCGATGCGCGGGCGCAGTTTGGCGGTGTCGCGCACCACGTCGAGGCCCAGCACTTCGGCCCGCCCCGAGGTGGGGAGCAAAATAGTGGCCAGGATTTTGGTGATGGTGGTTTTGCCGGCGCCGTTAGGGCCGAGCAGGCCAAACAGTTCGCCGGACTCTACCGAGAGGCTAACGCCGTCGAGGGCGACGATCTCTTTTTGCTTGCGGCGGACAATGCCAGTGGTGGTCTTGAAAACGCGGATCAGGTTTTCGATGAAGATGGCAGGCAAGGCAACTCTCCTTTCGCGAAACGCGGATGGGAGTTGCAATCGTACCATAAAAGAACAACGGATTTACCGAAATGGACGGATCGCGATCCGCTCAATTCGGTAAATCCGTTGTTCTAAAAGAGACGATCAGACCTGACAGGTTTTTGCGTAGCACCCCGTAGCGAAGGGTGCGAAGCGAACCTGTCAGGTCTGACCGCAGGTTACCGCCACTCAGCCGGTTGAGGCCGCATGGCCTCGTTCAGCATTTGCGCCAGGCGTTTGGCGTCGTTCAGATACAAGTACATTTCTGCCACATCCGAACGCAGTGGCCCATGCTCGCGCGCCCGGGCTACCAGCCGCAAATACTCGCCGCCGGTCTGGCCCTTGCCCGACGAGGCCACTTCCAGCACATCACAGTCGTGCGTCGGGCTTTGCCCCTGATACCACAGATCGAACTCGGTGACTTGCACGCCGCCCAGGATAGCGCCCTGGATGATGACCCGCCGGTCGGTGATCATCAGCTTGATGGTGTGCAGGCCGGGAACCGTGCCAGCGGCATGAATGGTGGGCAGAGATTTGTATACCGCAAAATCCACGCGCTCTTCGTCGTAGAGCAGTTTTTCGTTTTCAAGAAGTTTGCTGGTCATGAAGTCCTCCTCGGTTTTGGTGAACGGGGTTGATTTTTTCGATCTTGCCACCCCTGCGCTGTCGAAATAAGTGCTATTCCACCATCTCTCCGGCGACAAAAGTCACTTAACCCCACAGGATAAGTCCAGAAGAAGATCAGCCGCCCCAGACCACAAATGACACTACGCCCAGACGGGTAGAGGGTTACACTCCTCGTAGAATCAGACCTGCCGGGTCTGATCATCTTGAAGTTTGTCTAACTTTCGGCCAGACCCGGCAGGTCTGAGACAACTTTTCAAATTTAGAGGAACCCTCATGTCAACCCCCTGGTCTCACCGTTACGCCCAACGCACCCAAAGCCTCACCAGCTCCACCATCCGTGAACTGCTCAAGCTCACCCAGCAACCGGACATTATCTCCTTCGGCGGCGGCATGCCCGCCCCCGAATTATTCCCAACCGAGCAGTTTGAAGACGCCTGCCACCGGGTGCTGAGCCAGCAAGGTCAGGCCGCCCTGCAATACAGCACCACCGAAGGCTACCCGCCCCTGCGCGAAATGATCGCCCGCCACCTGGCCCGCTACGGAATCCTGGCCGAGGCCGACAACGTCCTCATCACCGCTGGATCGCAACAAGCCCTCGACTTGATCGCCAAACTGCTTATCAACCCCGGCGACCGCCTGCTCGTCGAGGCCCCTACCTACCTCGGCGCGCTCCAGGCCTTCAACGTTTTCGGGGCGGACTACGTCGGCGTTCCCACCGACGACGACGGCCTCATCGTGGGTCGCCTCGACGAAGCCCTGCGCTCCGGCCCCAAGTTTATGTATATCCTCCCCAACTTCCAGAACCCGTCCGGCGTCACCCTCTCCCTCGAACGGCGGCGGGCACTGGTGGAACTGGCCGACAAGTACGGCATCCCCCTCGTCGAAGACGACCCCTACGGCCAACTGCGTTATGAAGGCGACCACCTGCCGCCTCTCATCGTCCTCGACCGCGAAACGCGCGGCATCCGGCTCGACAACGGCTACAAACTGGGCAACGTCATCTACATGAGCACCTTCTCCAAGACGCTCGCCCCCGGCCTGCGCCTGGGCTGGATCGTCGCCCCGCCCGAAGTCATCGCCAAGCTCGTCCAACTCAAACAGGGCGCCGACCTGCACACCAGCACCTTCACCCAAATGGTGGCCTACGAAGCGGCGCGCGGCGGCTTCCTCGACGAACACATCAAGAAACTGCGCCAGGTCTACCACGAGCGGCGCGACGTGATGCTCGACGCCCTGACCGAATTCTTCCCCTCCGAAGTCAGTTGGACTCGCCCGGCGGGCGGACTCTTCCTGTGGGCGCGACTGCCGGGAGGAATGGACTCGACTCGACTCCTGGAAGCCGCCCTGCGGCAAAAAGTGGCCTTCGTTCCCGGCAACGCCTTCTTCGCCGGTTCAGCCGACTCTGCCGAGAGCAACCGCTACCTGCGCCTCAACTTCTCCAACGCCAAACCGGACATGATCGTGGAAGGCATTCGCCGCCTGGGAACGGTCGTCAAAGAGCAAATGGCGGGCGGCGGCTCTGTGCCCAGCCAGCTTCGCGCCGACGCCATTTGCGGTTAATGCCGAACTTTGTCGCCGCTCCCGGTGACGATAGTCACTACGGCGCAAGTGACATCCCGCCTACACTAAAGCAAAGTCGCTCCAATTACTCTGGCTCCCGGCGGGCGAGACCCTAAAAGTCTTGCGAAGCAACCTTTAGGGTCTAAAAGCCGCGGAATTAAGGAGTTTACCCATGGCCAAAGGTCACATTGTTATAGACGAAGGGCGGTGCAAAGGATGCGCCCTGTGCACCACCATTTGCCCGCAAGATGTCATCGTCATGGCCGACGAGGCGCTCAACGCTAAAGGCTACCACCCCGCCCGCTACGACGACCCGCAAGGCAAATGCACCGGCTGTACCCTGTGCGCCGTCATCTGCCCCGACGTGTGCATCGCCGTCTACCGTCAAAAACGCTTCCCTCAGCCGAGCTTTCAACACACCCCTGTCACAGTCTGATTAAGGACAACGGATTGAACAGACACAACGGATAGAAAAAAATCCGATATATCCGCTTCATCCGTTGTCAAAAACCCATGACCAAACACCTTCTCAAAGGCAACGAAGCCATCGCCGAAGCCGCCGTCCGGGCCGGAGTGGAAGCCTACTTCGGCTACCCCATCACCCCTCAGACCGAACTGCTCGAATACATGGCCCGGCGCATGCCGGAACTGCATCGCGCCTTCCTCCAGGCCGAAAGCGAAGTGGCCGCCATCAACATGGTCTACGGCGCGGCCTGCACCGGAGCGCGGGTCATGACCTCCTCCTCCAGCCCCGGCATGAGCCTGATGATGGAAGGCCTCTCTTACATCGCCGGCTCGGAAGTGCCGTGTGTGCTGGTGGACGTGATGCGCGGCGGGCCGGGCCTGGGCAACATCGCCCCCTCGCAAGCCGACTACAACCAGATCGTCAAAGGCGGCGGCCACGGCGACTTCAAAATGCTCGTCCTCGCCCCGGCCACCGTCCAAGAAGCGATTGACCTGACCTACATCGCCTTCGACCTGGCCGAAAAATATCGCACCCTGGTCGTCATCCTGCTCGACGGCAACATCGGCCAGATGATGGAACCGGCAGAACTGCCGCCGATGAAACCGGCGAACAGCCACTGTCACCCGGCGTGGGCGCTCACCGGCGCGGTCGGAGGCCGCCCAAAGAACATCATCACCTCAATCTACCTTGTCCCCGAAAACGAAGAGGCCTTCAACCGCAAACTGCAAGAGAAGTACGCCCGCATTCGCGAGAGCGAAGTGCGCTTCGTCGAATACGAAACGGCAGATGCTGAGTATCTGGTGGTTGGCTTTGGCACCTCGGGGCGCGTGGCCCAAACGGCGGTGAAACAGGCGCGGGCGCAGGGCCTCAAGGTTGGTCTGCTGAGACCCATCAGCCTCTGGCCCTTCCCCGAACAGCGCCTGGCCGAGTTAGCCAAACAAGTTCGCGGCGTGCTAGTCGTCGAGATGAACGCCGGGCAAATGGTGGACGATGTGCGGCTGGCGGTGAATGGCAAAGTGCCCGTGCAATTCTATGGCCGCATGGGCGGGGTGGTGCCTTTGCCGGATGAGGTGTTAGATGAGATTAGGAAGATGGTGAACTAAAGCCGCAATCGAGCGAGTAAGAGTGAGTGCAATGAAACCCGAACGCACCCATTGTCTAAACCCCGAGGTGCATCATGGAAAACAATTATCACGACCCACGTATTTCCCAGTATGTTGCCGCCGCCGAGCAACTAATTCACGGCAGGTTCACCATTGAGGTGCCGCTCGCCCCGCCTGACGAAGTAGGCCAGTTGGGGCAGGCGTTGCTCCAATTGAGCGAGAAGTTGGAACACCGGTATCATGAGTTTGAGCAATTGGTTCAACTCACCAGCCAGGTTAACGCCGGGCTTTTGCTCGACGAAGTGCTGGACAATGTATACCGCAATTTCCGCTCCGTCATCCCCTACAACCGGATTGGCGTTTCCTTGTTGACTGACGACGGCCAGACCGTCCGCGCCAGATGGGCACGCACCGACCAACCAGAAATGCGCCTGAAAAGTGGATTTCAAGCACCTCTGCAAGGCAGTAGCCTGCAGCGTATTCTGGAGACCGGGCAACCGCGTATCCTGAACGATCTGGTTGCCTATCTAGCCGAGCACCCTCAATCGAACTCGACAAGGCGGGTTGTCGCCGAAGGAATGCGCTCCAGCTTGACGTGCCCGCTAATCGCCAACGGCATCCCCATCGGCTTCATGTTCTTTTCCAGCATTCACCCCCACACCTACGCCGAAGCGCATGTCGAACTCTTTCAGCAGGTCGCCGGGCAATTGGCAGTCATCGTGGAAAAAGGGCGGCTGGTCAGCGAACTCGCCGTGCAGAAGCAAGCCATTGAAACTCGGAACGCCGAGCTTAAAGCGTTGAATGACCTCAAGAACGAATTTCTTGGCATAGCCGCCCACGACTTGCGCAACCCGCTCAATGTGATTTACGGGACGGCGGCGTTCCTCGTCCATAGCAATTTCAACATCAACGCCGACAGGGGACAGGAATTGTTGAGAGAAGTCTGCAAGCAAACAGAGTACATGCTCGACCTGATTAATAACCTGCTGGACGTTTCGGTTATCGAAGCCGGAAAGTTGAAGCTTTCCCGCACCCGGTTGTCACTGGCTGATTTCCTGGCCGAGATTAGCCGCATCAACCACACGCTGGCGGCGGCCAAGCAGACGCAGGTCGTAGCCGAGAACATAGCAGAGGTAGAAGTGTGGGCCGATGCCCGCCGGCTGCGGCAAGTGCTGGATAACCTGATCGGCAATGCGGTGAAATTCTCGCCGCCCGGCAGCACGGTCGTGGTGACGGCTGAACTGCGTGATGCGGCGACCGTGATTATCCGGGTGCGCGATCAAGGCCCCGGCCTCACCCAGGAAGACCAGCGCCGCCTCTTCAAAAACTTCGAGCCTCTCTCCGCCCGGCCCACTGCTGATGAAAAAAGCACCGGTTTGGGGCTGGCCATCACCCGGCGCATGGTCGAAGCGCACGGCGGGCAAATCAGCGTAGAGAGCCAACCAGGACAGGGAGCAACCTTTTGGTTTACTTTGCCGTTGGCCCCAAAACCTGACGCCACATCAACGGCACTTGCTCATGGAGTCCTTAATGACCACATTTGAACTGCAGACTAAAACCACCGACGACCTCGTCTACACCTACCCCGCCTCGCTGGCCGAGACCTTCACCCATTACTGCCCCGGTTGCACCCACGGCGTGGCCCACCGGCTGGTGGCCGAGGTGATTGACGAACTCGGCATCCGCAAGAAGACGATTGGCGTGGCCCCGGTCGGGTGCGCGGTGTTCGCCTACAACTACTTCAACGTGGACTTCGCCGAGGCGGCGCATGGCCGCGCCCCGGCCATGGCCACCGGCATCAAGCGCGTGCGGCCTGACAACGTCGTCTTCACCTATCAGGGCGACGGCGATCTGGCCTCCATCGGCATGGCCGAGATCATGCACGCCGCGGCCCGGGGCGAGAACATCACCGTCATCTTCATCAACAACGCCATCTACGGCATGACCGGCGGGCAAATGGCTCCCACCACCCTGCCCGGCCAGAAGACCACGTCATCACCGTGTGGGCGCGACGTGGAAACGATGGGCATGCCTCTGCAAATGTCGGAACTGCTCTCGGTTCTGCCCGGCACGGCCTACGTCGTCCGGCGAAGCCTGCACAACGTCAAAGAGATCAACCGGGCTAAGAAGGCGATCAAGAAGGCGTTTGAGGTGCAGATTGCCGGGATGGGCTTCTCGATGGTCGAACTGCTCTCAAGCTGTCCCACCAACTGGGGCATCAGCGCCATAGACTCGCTGAAGTGGATCGAAGAACACATGATCCCCTATTACCCGCTTGGCGATTACAAGGTGAGGCCGGAAGTGGAAGCGTTGCGATAAAGACGATATTGCGTGTTGCGTATTCCGTTTGAGCGTGACGACCACGCAATACGAAATACGCAATACGCTTTGAAGAGTTGAGACATGCAAACCGAAATCATCATCTCCGGCTTTGGCGGTCAGGGCGCGTTGTTCGCGGGGCAACTGCTGGCGTATGCAGCCATGGACGAAGGCAAGCACGTCACCTGGATTCCATCGTACGGCCCCGAAATGCGCGGCGGCACCGCCCACTGCACAGTCATCATCTCCGACGACGAGATCGGCTCGCCGCTGGTGCGCAACCCCGCCGCCGTCATTGCCATGAACATGCCTTCGCTCGACAAGTACGAATCGCTGGTCGCGCCCGGCGGCGTGCTGGTGATCAATTCATCGCTCACGGCACACGCGGCGGCCCGAACTGATATTCATGTGATTGAAGTTCCGGCCAACGCCATCGCCGAAGAACTGGGGAGCGCCACGCGAAGCGTAGCGAACCTCGTGCTGGCGGGTGCAATGCTGGCCGCCACGAACGCCCTGCCGTTGGAGGCCGTGGAGCAGGCGCTGGAAGCGCACCTGCCGGAGCGACATCGCAAATTATTGGGAGCCAACAGGGAAGCCCTGCGCCGGGGCGCGGCGCTGGCCGAGATTGCATCGGCAGAAAAGTTGTCCGCAGATTACGCAGACTGACGCAGATTTTTTTTCTAATCTGCGGTCATCTGTGTAAATCTGCGGATGAAAGACAGGAGGTTGCCATGCCCAAAATTATCTGGGAAGTGACAAAGAAGATTTGGTGTGAGCGGGTCAAGGAGGAAGTAGACCTGCTCGAAGAACGGGTTTACCCCGACGAGCCGGTGCCGGATGTTGGCGCGCCCTTCCAGGTTCACGCCCGCAAATGCTCGCAGGGCGTCGAGTGCAACCTCGAAGGATTCGCCTGCCGCTGGTCGGGCCTCAACCCCAACTACGACCCGTTTCTCGAAAGCCCGTAGAGCGAGTTGGCAACTCGCACTCTTGATGGGGCGGCAGTGCAACTGCGGCGTGAACACAAAAGCCCGTAGAGCGAGTTGGCAACTCGCTCCACAAAAGCTACACCGACTCGACCGCCTTGAGGCCGGGGAAGAATTGCCGCGCCGTGCCTTCCACCCAGCCGTGCAGAGTGACGGGCGACAAGGGGCAACCGATGCACGCGCCCCGCATCCTGATCTTCAACGTCTCACCGTCGAACCCCGCCATCTCCACCGCTCCGCCATGAAAGTATTCAATGTAGGCGCTGAGCGATTCAATCAGCGCCTGCATTCGTTCCTCGTCGGTGGCATCCACGGGCAGGCTGGGGGTTTCGGGGAATGTCTTGGACGGAAATTTGTTCATGTCAGCGCCTCCTGGCTCACTCCAGTTTACACCCGCTTTGGCAATTCAACCTGGGGAAATCCTGTCGTGTAACGGCGAAGCAGTCGGAGAATAGTCACGCAGTTCTCCAACTATGATCGCGCCTGAAAACAGTCCGCAAAATCAACAGACTTCACGTAGATTCAATGACATCCGGCACTAGAAGCACAAGCCGGTTGGTTAGATGATTGCCCCAAGAAACCGTATCATTTGTTGTGGAGGCCGCCATGTTTAATAAAATCCTTGTCCCACTGGACGGCTCGGAACTGGCCGAACGAGCGCTCAAGCCCGCCCTGAAAATTGCCCAACACTCCGAGGCAGAAATCATACTCTTGCGTGTTCCACTGCCGGAGACGATGCTGATAGCCGCGCCTCACCTGTACGGCGGCTACGACCTGATGTACCCAAGCCAGGCGCTCAACAAAGCGCGACAGGAAGTGAAAGATTATTTGGACCAGGCACAACAGGCCGCGGCCCGGTTTGGCTTGAACGCCCGAATCAAAACGCCGGAAGGCAATGTGGCCGAAGCGATCATGGAAACCGCCATTGAAGAACACGTTGAACTGATCGTCATGTCATCGCACGGCTATTCTGGCATCACCCGCTGGGTGCTGGGCAGTGTGGCCGAGAAGGTGCTGGGTAACGCGCCTTGTCCGGTGCTCATTGTCCGCTCGACTCAATCTATGGACAAAGCCCTAATCACGCTCGACGGCTCGGAAGTGGCCGAAAGCGCCATCAAGCCCGGCCTGGATGTGGCCATGGCCCTCTCGCGCGAAGTGACTCTGTTGCGTGTGGCTGAAGAAGTGCATTTTGACGAACTGACTCAACTGGAAATTGCCGAGCATGGCCTGGGCGCGCGGTTGCAGGAAGAGCTTTACCGGGAAGCCGATACCTACCTGCAAAGTGTGGCCGAAGCCAATCTCTACGACGAGCTGACGATGCAAACACTGGTGCGGATCGGCGCGCCGACCGGCCAGATTCTCGAATTTGCCGAAACCCACCAGGCAGGGCTGATCGTGATGGCTACTCATGGTCGCACTGGTTTGCGGCGCTGGGTATATGGCAGTGTCACTGAAAAAGTGTTGCGTGGCTTCGGCGGCTCAATGCTGGTAATCCGGCCCAAATGAGTTGAAGGACGGCGGACCTGGCCGGCCCGGTTGAGCAACATAAACCGGCGTGCTGAGCAACAGGTGCTCCTCGGGTTTAGCCGGGGCGGTTTGGTGAACCGCCCCGGCGCTTTTTAATTCTCCTGATATGACCCGCCTCATGACTTCCGGCACTTCGCAATATGACCTGCACCGGCCTATTATCGTCCCATCACCTTTGGAGGCATCTCATGGCACCCATTCTCGAAGTCAACAATCTCGCCAAAAAATTTGGCGACTTCACCGCCGTCAACGGCATCAGCTTTGCCATTGAGGCCGGCGAAATCTTCAGCCTGCTCGGTCCGAACGGTGCCGGCAAAACCACCACCATCTCCATGCTCTCGTCGCTTCTCGAACCTTCGGGCGGCGACGCCGTCATCGGCGGCCACTCGGTGAGCAAAGACCCGATGGCCGTGCGCAACATCATCGGCGTCGTGCCGCAGGAAATCGCTTTGTATGAGGAGCTTACCGCCCGCGAGAACCTGATTTTCTGGGGTCGTATGTACGGCATGGGTGGCGCATCGCTCAAAAAGCGCGCCGACGAAGTGCTGGCCCAGATCGGCCTGAGCGATAAAGCCAACCAGCGAGTCAAAACGTATTCGGGCGGCATGAAGCGCCGGGTGAACATCGGCGTGGGGCTTCTGCACAACCCGCGCATTTTGTATATGGACGAGCCGACGGTGGGCATTGACCCGCAGAGCCGCCGCAACATCCTCGACACAGTGAAAGACCTGAACAAGCAGGGCATGACGGTGCTTTACACCACGCACTACATGGAAGAAGCGGAAGAGCTTTCGGATCGGGTGGGCATCATTGATCACGGCCAGGTGATTGCGCTTGGCACGCAAAAGGAACTGACGCGGCAGGTGGGCGAGCGCGACGTTCTGCGCTTGCACATCGGCGAAGGCGGCGAGGCGGCCAAACTGGCCGAGGCCCTGCGCGCCCTGCCCGGCATTCTGCAATCTTCAGCCGTCGATCACGAAGTGGCCCTCATGGTTCCCTCTGCCGCCGACGCCCTGGCCCCGGTCGTCGCCAAAGCCAATGAGCTTGGCATCAAGATTCGGTCGGTGGACATTCAAGAGCCGAACCTGGAAGCGGTGTTTCTGCAACTTACGGGCCGAGCTTTGCGGGATTGAAAACCAGCATCCTTCGACTACGCGGCGAACAACACGCCGCTCCGCTCAGGACGCTTGTCCAGCTTCTCAAGGAAGTAATCATGAACAAGATTCTCACCATCGCCATTAAAGATGTCACCCTCGCCTTTCGCGACCGGGCGGCGCTGATCCTGATGCTGGTCGCGCCGTTCGTGCTCACGCTCGGCCTCGGGGCCGTCACTGGCCGCTTTTCCGGCGACACCAACAGCGGCCTGAGCAACATCCCGGTCATCATCGTGAATCAGGATGAAGGCGAGATCGGCGAAATAATGGTTGACGTTTTCAACTCCGAAGACCTGGACGAGCTACTCGAACCGGCATTTGCCAACAATGTGGCCGCCGCCCGAAGCCAGGTGGAAGAGGACGACGTGGCCGCCGCCGTCATCATCCCAGCCGGATTCTCCGACAGCCTCACCGCCGACGGTGAACCCGTGAAGATCGAAGTGTACGTCAACCCGGCCCGGCCTGTCAGCGCCGGAGTTGTGCAATCCATCGTGGACGCATTTGTGAGCCGGTTGGAAGTAGGCCGGGTGAGCGGCCAGGTGGCCGTCACCCAGTTGGTCGCCAGCGGCCTGGTCGCGCCTCAAAACGCGCAAGCCGTCGGCGAAGCCATCGGCCAGCGCCAGGCCGAGGCCGGCGCAGAGAATTCGCTCATCACCCTCAAACGTGCCAGCCCCTCAGCCGATTCAGAATCGGTGGAGTTCGACATTCTGGCTTATCTCGCGCCGGGCATGGCCCTGCTGTTCCTGATGTACACCGTGAGCAACGGCGGGCGCACGATTCTGGCCGAGCGCCACGAGGGAACTCTGCCACGCCTGCTCACCACGCCCACCACAGCGGCGCAAGTGCTGGGCGGCAAACTGCTCGGCATCTTCTTCACCGGCCTGGCCCAGGTTGGAATTTTGATCCTCGCCAGCACACTGCTCTTTGGTTTGAAATGGGGCGACCCGCTGGCCGTGTTTCTGCTCGTGGCCGCCGTGGCCGCCGGGGCCACCGGCTGGGGGAGCCTGCTGGCCGCCATCGCCAAGACGCCGGCGCAAGTGTCCAGCGCCGGCACGGCCATGATGTTGATGTTCGGCGTGCTGGGTGGCAGTTTCGGCTTCAACTTCCCCCTGCCCGGTTGGTTGCAAATCGCCGGCAAACTCACGCCAAACTCGTGGGGGCTGGAGGGCTTTACGGCGCTGGGCACTGGCGGGGCACTGGCCGACGTTGTTACACCCATTATCGCTCTACTCATCATGGCCGCCGTGCTTTTCACCATTGCCGTTGCCTTATTCCGCCGCCAGGGTTGGGCGGGACGTTAGGAATTTATCATGAACAAAATTTTCGCCATCGCCTGGAAAGACGCGCTGATTCGATTTTCAAGCCGCTCCGAGCTTCTCTTCTTCGTCATCCTGCCTCTAACCTTCACCTTCATCATCGGCGGCGGGTTTAGCCGGAACCAGGAAACGGACAACCGGGTGCGCCTGCTGGTGGCCGACAACGCCAACTCAACGCTCTCCGCCGAAGTGTTGGACGCGCTATCAAAATCCAAAACGGTGCGCGCCGAAGTAATGCCGCTGGCCGAGGCCGAAGCCGCATTTGCCGACGACGGCGCTCCGGCACTGTTGATCATTCCGACCGGCTTTGAGGTCGGCGGCCAGACGGAACTCGAACTGTTGCAAGCGCCCAACAACTTGAACGCTCAAGTTGCCGAGCGGGCCGTGCTGGCCGTGATCAGCCGCGTAGGGAGCGCGCTCTCGGTTGCGAACAACAGCGTGGTCGAAGCAGAACGACTCCAGCCGTTTGCGAGCAACGCGGATCGCGCGACCTACTTCAACGCAAGTTTGGAGCAGGCGCAGGCTCTGTTCGAGTCGGCCCCGGAGCGGGTGGAGGTGACGGAGGCCACGTCGGCGGGTCAACCCTACGATCCGGCGGCGCAAGCCTCAGCCGGTCAACTGATCACCTGGGTCTTCATCCCGCTGTTGGGCATCTCCGGCCTCTTCGCTTACGAACGTTCGCAAGGCACACTTCGCCGCCTGCTTACCACGCCGACGCAAAAAGCTACTTACTTGTTGGGAACCATCAGTGGGCAGTTGGTGATCGCGCTGATACAGATGGCGTTATTGGTTATTTTTGGCGTCTTTGCCATGGGATTGAACTGGGGTCAGTCGCCGCTGGCTTTGGCCTTGATGCTGGTCACCTTCGGGTTGGCCGCCAGCGCGTTGGGGGCAACGCTCGGCACGTTTATCAAGTCTGAAGGGCAGGCCAGCGGGTTGAGTGTAATGCTTGGCATGAGTTTTGCCCTGATGGGCGGCTGTTGGTATCCGCTCGAACTGTTTCCCCAGGCGGTGCGAACCGCCGTGCAGATTCTACCGACCACCTGGGCCATGCAGGGCCTGATGGATATTGTTCTGCGCGGCCAGGATGTGGCCGGCATTATGCTCGAAGCGACGGTGTTGACCGGGTTTGCCGTCGTCTTTTTCGCCGTTGGCGTGTGGCGATTCAAATACGAATAGTTGAGGCATTATATGTACAACACAATAGTCCGGGCGCAAGTCACAAAACTGTTTGACGAACTGAACAAAGGCAACTACGAGCCGATCTTGAATGGCCTCGCCAAAGATTTTGAGCATTGGTTTGTCGGAAATCATGCGCTCTCTGGCCGTCGAAACTCACTGGCTGTCACTCGCGCATGGTATGAACGATTGTTCAAGATATTCCCCAACATTCACTTCGATTTGTGCAACATCCTGATTACAGGCCGGCCCTGGAACACGCTTGTTGCCGTCGAATGGACAGACCACTATACATTGCTGAATGGCGAGAAAAGAACGAATTGCGGTGTCCATCTGATTCGCCTTTGTTGGGGCAAAGGTGTTTCAGTGCGAATCTACTGCGATACACACTTGCTGCTCGAAAACCTCGCCATTCAGGAGCGCGGCGGCATTGCCGATGCCGCTTACGAGCCGCTTGTGGGGTAGCCCACAAGCCTAAAAACAGATATGACCTGATACGTGACTTCCAGCACTGCCGGGCATGACCACTTTGGGAGTAAAACGTGAAGCGTAAACAGCTTCACGTTTTGCTTCATATCAGAAAGGCTAACCTCATGTCAACTCAAACTCCCCTCAACCCGATCGAAACCGCGCCGGCCTGCAACTCCAACCGGCTCTTTGGCGGACTCTTTCTCATCGGCCTCGGCCTGCTCTTCCTGGCCGCGCAATTCATTCAGGCGCAATGGATGGGCCTGCTCATTCTGCCGCTGTTGAGCGCCGGCTTTTTGCTGTGGGGCCTGTTTGCCCGCAACTCCGGCCTCCTCGTGCCGGGCGGCATTCTGGGCGGCATTGGCCTGGGCGCATACCTCACCAGCGGCCCGTTTGTAGAGGCAGGCGAGCAAACACAGGGCGGCGTCTTCATGCTGGCCTTCGCCGCCGGCTGGGCGCTCATCGTGCTTCTCTCGTTCGCAATCAACCGCGCCCAGTGGTGGCCGCTCATCCCCGGCGGCATCATGACCGTCATCGGCGTTGCCTTGCTGGCCGGCGGTGCGTGGATGCAAGTGCTGGAGTGGCTGGGCAAGTTGTGGCCGGTAGTATTGGTGGTCATTGGCGCGGCCATGCTTCTGCGGCGCAAATAAATTGCACACGCCTGTCAGGTGGGCGCTCGAAAGCTGCGCAAGCTCTCGACGCGAAGCGCCCCCTGACAGGTGTCATATCAAGGAGGACATTACATGCAATCAAAACCCGAAACAATGTGGCGCGCCTGGACTCTTCTCGCCATTCCGCCCTTCCTGTTTCTCATCGCCATTATCGCCATGTCCGTTTACTTTGGGGCCATGCTGGGCAATGACCCTCAAGCCATTGCGGACAGCGTTGCCGACTCCACACCCCAGATTTTGCTGATCGTTCAACTCAGCTTGCTGTTGGTTTTCTGGATCGTGATGAGGGCTGATCGGCTGACCCTGCCGGCCATCGGCTGGCAACTTGCCTCGGGGCAAAAGCTCTGGCAGGAGATCGTCACCGGCGCTGTGCCGGGTCTGATCCTCGCCGTGCTTTACTTCTCGGTGCTGTCGCCGCTGATGACAACTGCCCAACGCCTCATCGGCGACTACATCCCGCCGGGCGAACTGCTCTCTTCGCTGGGAACGTCGGCGCTTCCGTTCTTTCTGGCTAACGTCGCGCTTGCGCCATTCGTGGAAGAAAACATCTATCGTGGTTACGGCCTGACCCACCTGCAAAAACGCTTCGGCGTTCCTGCCGCCATCCTCATTTCGTGCTTCTTCTTTGGCCTGCTTCACTGGGCGGGCGGCTTCTGGTACATGCTGTTGACCGGTATCGTGGCCGGCGGCCTCCTTGCCGGACTGTTTGCGTGGCGCAAAAACATCATCGCCGCTTTTGCTGCGCACTTCACTTTGAATCTCGTTGAATTTTTGTATGTGTGGCTTGTAATTTCAAATTAGGAGACATGATGACCTGGCTACTCACTTCCCGCCGCCGTGTATTTTTCATAGCACTTGCTCTCTTGTTAGTGCTCGACCTCGGGCGCTCACTCTACGCCCGCGTCGCCTACAACACGCCCTCCGAAGAATGGCAGGGCGAACCCTACGATCTCAAGCTGGCCGTATGGCCGCCCGCCAGCAACGTTTCAGCCAATGCTTCGATTGGCGAAAAGGTGTACGTCGAACGTTGCGCCGTCTGTCATGGCACGGATGGAGATGGAAAAGGTGTGGCGGCTCCATCCATTTATCCCCGGCCCCGGGATTTCACCCTCGGCCAGTTCAAATACAAGACGACGGCCCCCGGCCTGCCGCCGAGTGACGCCGACCTGATCAACACCGTGTCGAACGGCCTTCACGCCAGCCCGATGCCTTACTTCAAAGATATTCTGACTGACGAAGAAATCACGTCGGTCGTGCAATACGTCAAAGACTTCTCCCCGGTTTTCGCCGCCACTGCACCCGAACCGATTTCTATCCCCGACCGCCCCACTCCCGACGATGCCGGCCTTGCACGCGGGAAAGAGTTGTTCGCCGCCAACTGCGCCTCGTGTCACGGCGCGGATGGCCGGGCGCGGGCCGAACTCAAAGACGCCGACGGCTTCACCGTCTACACCCGCGACCTGACTGCGCCCTGGACGTTCCGGGGCGGGAGCGAGCCGGAGCAGATTTGGTTGCGCCTCACCACCGGCCTTGCGCCCAGCCCCATGCCTTCGTTTGCCGAGACGCTGACTGACGAGCAAAGATGGGACGTGGTGAACTACGTTCTTTCCATCGCCCGCCCGGCTCCCTGGGAACCCGGCGGCAAGCTGGATGGCCCTCGCACCGAATCCAACCTCGTCAAGCGCGGCGAGTACATCACCCACACAGAAATCTGCGGCTTGTGCCACACCCAGGTCAACCCGACCGGCATTTATCGCGGCGACGATCGTTACCTCGCCGGCGGCATGCAAGTGGGTGCGTACCCGCAAGGCACTTTCGTCAGCCGCAATCTCACCTCTGACGCCGAAACCGGGCTGGGCAACAAATCGGTCGAAGAGATCGCCAACATCATTCGCAACGGCCAGGCCTCGGATCGCTCCGTCAACGTCTGGGGCATGCCCTGGGCGTTCCTGCACAGCATGAGCGAAGAAGACGCAACCGCAGTCGCCTCCTACCTCAAGACTCTGCCGCCGGTAAAAAATCAAATTCCGCCGGTCATGGAATATGGTGTGATCGAAACCGTGATCATGAAGATTGCCAGCGGCCTGCCGGTCGCTTCGCCCAAAGTGCTCACTTACGCCGCCGGTTCCTATGGCAACATCAACGCCGGCCCGCTTCCGGCAGACTGGCCGCGCCGGGTTCTGGTGTGGGCGCAGTGGATCATTTTGATCGGCGGGGCGGTGATGTGGGTAGTGGCCGCTCCCCGCGAGAGGCGGCTTCCCCGGAAAGTCGGCGGCTGGTTGCTGGCCGGAATCGCCGTCATCGGCCTGGCCTTGTGTGGCCTGATCACGTCCGTGATCTATGACATCCCGGCCACGCCCGCCCTGCCGCCTGATATTGTCGCCGAACAAGTGTTGAGCGGCCTGCCCGAACCCGACCCGGCCTCGTTCGACAGCCCGGAACAGTCCGCGCTGGCCGAGCGCGGCAAGTACGTCTTCTCCAGCATCTCGTGCGCTTTCTGTCACGGCAACACTGGCGACGGCGGGGCAAAACTCAGCGGGCTGGGCATGGGCACGATCTGGGTGCGCAACATTTCACAGGACGGCCAAACCGGAATCGGTTCGTGGAGCGACGCCGAGATCGCTCGCGCCATTCGCAGTGGCATTAGCAAAGATGGCCGTCAACTGCACTGGCAGGCCATGCCCTGGGATCACTTTGCGAATTTGGATGAAGAGGACGTGCAGGCGCTGGTGGTTTATCTGAGGGTTTTGCCGCCGGTTGCCAAGCAGATTCCGGCCTACCGGCCTCCGGCCCCCGGCGACTGCGAGACTTACACCTTCTTCCTTTCGCAGAACGACTTTGCGCCGGGGTGCAAGTAAGTTAAACGATTGTAGAGCGAGTTGACAACTCGCTCTACAATTGCTCAACCTCCCCTTGCTGCAAACCATGAAGTACAATGTGAACATGCCGCAAAAACACAGCAAGGACTGGCTTCTTGAATTCGCCGGCCTGTTCACCGTTGGCGCAGTGGCCGTCATCAGCTTTGTGACTATTGAGAACAACAGCACCCGCTGGATTGCGTTGGGTCTCACGTTAGCTTTTGGCGCTCTGTTCCTTTTCCATCACAGCATCCGGGTTCACTTCTATTTTGCCCTCCAAACCACGCTGGCCGTCAGCCTGATCCTGCTCCAGCCCAACACCTTCGCCGCCGGGGTTTTGTTCTTTGTCCTCAGCGCCGAGGCAATGACTGTTCTGCCGCTACGCCAGGCAACGCTCTGGATCAGCATTTTCACCGTCGCCACCTATTTCAACTTCGCCTTCGTCGCCGGCTGGTTGAGCGCCTTGATCTACGTCCTGCCTTACGCCGGCGGATTCGTGTTCTTCGGCACGTTTGGCAAGGCCATGCGCGACGCCGAAGCGGCTCGCCAGGAAAGCCAGCGCCTGCTCGAAGAACTGCAAACGGCGCACCGCCAACTGCAAGACTATGCCTCGCAAGTGGAGCAGTTGACGATTGCCGAAGAGCGCAACCGCCTGGCTCGCGAAATGCACGACGCGGTGGGCCACCGCCTTACCGTCACCGCCGTTCAACTTGAGGGCGCGCAACGCCTCATCCCAACCGATCCCGACCGCGCCGCGCGAATGATTGGAACGATGCGTGACGAGGTGAAACTAGCCCTGGCCGAACTGCGCCGCACTGTGGCGACTCTGCGCGCCCCGCTGGAAGTTGACCTGCCGCTGACTCAATCGCTGGCGCGGCTGGCAACCGCCTTTCAGGAAGCGACCGGCCTCAACGTTCACCTGACTCTACCGGAAGACCTTTCTTCTGTTCCCGAAGCCGGACGGCTGGCCCTCTACCGCGCCGCGCAAGAATCGCTCACCAACGCCCAGCGGCATGCCGGGGCAAAAAACATCTGGTTGAGCCTGCAAACGTCAGACGACAATATTTCACTGACCGTCGCAGATGATGGCATCGGTTTTCCAGCATCTATGAACGGCGTGGGCTTTGGCCTGCGCGGCCTGCGCGAGCGGGCAACCCAGCTTGGCGGCGAACTCCACTTAGAATCCCGGCCCGGCGGCGGCGCGCAACTCTGCTTCCGCCTGCCTTTATTGGTACGCAGATAAACGCGGAAGAACGCAGATCAATATAAAAATCCGCGTGCATCTGCGCGCGAAGCGTCCGCGTCCCATTCAAAATGACCAACCCGATTCGTATCCTGCTCGTAGACGATCAACGCCTGATGCGCGAAGGCTTGCGCACCCTGCTTGAGCTTGAAGCCGACATCGAAGTGATCGGCGAAGCCGGGGACGGCCAGGCCGCCCTCGACGATTACGCCAACCTCAAACCGGACGTAGTGTTGATGGACGTGCGTATGCCCGGCATGGACGGCGTGGAGGCCACCCGCCGCCTGCGCGCCGCGTGGCCTGAGGCCCGTGTCATCATCCTCACCACCTTCGACGACGACACCTACGTGTTTGAAGGGTTGCGTGCCGGAGCGTCCGGCTATTTGCTGAAGGACGTATCGGGGCAAGAGTTGGCGGCGGCAGTCCGCACCGTGGCCGCCGGGGGCGCATTGATCGAGCCATCCGTCGCCCGCAAAGTGCTGGCCGAATTTGCCCGCCTGGCCCCCGCCGCCCGCCCTGCCGAGTCGGCTCTGCCCGAGCCGCTTTCCGAGCGCGAGAGCGAGATTCTGCGACTGCTGGCGCAAGGCCTGAGCAACGGTGAAATTGCCGACCAGTTGAGCCTGGCTGAAGGCACGGTGAAGAACTACGTCACCAACATCCTGCAAAAACTTGACGTGCGCGACCGCACTCAGGCCGCCCTTCGTGCCCGCGAGCTAGGGCTGATATAACTCCTCAACTTTCTTTTTACAATTAACCGCCTCTGCCTAACATCTCCCAATGTGAAGTAAAATCACGCAAGAGGAGAACCGGGCACATGCAACGTCAAAACATCGCCAGCGGCGCAAAATGGGAATCCATTGCCGGTTACTCGCGCGCCGTTCGCATCGGGCCGCACGTTCACGTCTCCGGCACGACGGCCACCGACGCGAACGGGGACATCGTCGGCGTTGACGACGCTTACGCCCAAACTGTGCAAACATTGAAGAACATCGAAGCCGCGCTGACCAAAGCCGGAGCCGGCCTGACCGACGTGATTCGCACCCGGATGTATGTGACGAACATTGACGAGTGGGAGAAAGTGGCAAAAGCGCACGGCGAGTTCTTTGGCGACATCCGCCCGGCGACGGCGATGGTCGAGGTGAGACGGTTGATTGACTCGGCGATGCTGGTGGAGATTGAAGCCGAGGCATATATTGAGAACGCAGACGCGAAGCGCGCTGACGCGTCGCGCTGATTTTCGCCGATCGCTTGTAATTGCCCAGGCATACGCTTGAAAAACGCCATTGTTTATCCGCAGATTTACACAGATTGCCGCAGATTTGTTTTAGTAATCTGTGCTAATCTGCGAAAATCTGCGGATGAAACCAGGCCTGTGTAGTTACGAACTCTTTGAAAAGGCTCTGCGTTCATCAGCGTTCCGAAGGAGACCATCCATGCTCGAAGTCGCCATCATGATCGAAGGCCAGAATGGGTTGAACTGGCCGCGCTGGCAGAAGATCGCCGCCGCCGTCGAAATGCTCGGCTTCAGCGGCCTCTACCGCTCCGACCATTACACCAACTCCAACCCGCCTGACATTGAGTCGCTCGAACTGTGGGTCTCGCTGACGTGGCTGGCGAGCCACACCAGGCGTATCGAATTTGGGCCGCTGGTCTCGCCCGTCTCGTTTCGCCAGCCGACGATAACGGCCCGCATGGCAAGCGCCGTTGACGATCTTTCAGGCGGGCGGCTGACGCTTGGCCTGGGCGCAGGCTGGCAGGAGCGCGAGCACACCAATTACGGCTGGGACTTGCTCAACATCGCGGGACGCTTCGAGCGATTCGAAGAAGGCCTGAAGATCATCTCGCACTTGCTTCAAAACGAGTCACCGCTCGACTTCGACGGCAAGTTTTATCATCTGAAAGAGGCGGTGCTCCTGCCACGCCCTGCCCGGCCCGGCGGGCCGCCCATCCTCATCGGCGGCAACGGGCGCAAGCTCACCCTGCCGCTCGCCGCCCGCTACGCTTCCGAGTGGAACGCGGTCTACCTCACGCCGCAAAAGTTCGTCGAACTCAACAAAATGCTGGACGAGTTGTTGGCGGCCAACCATCGCCAGCCAAACAGTGTGCGCCGCTCGCTCATGCACGGCTGTTATTTCGGCAAAGACGAGGCAACGCTTCAACGCAAACTCGGCGCGCGCGACCCGGCCAAACTGCGCGAACACGGCGTGGTTTTCGGCACTGCGTCTGAGGTTGTGGATCAGCTTGGCAAGTTCGCCGAGGCCGGAGTCGGGCGCATCATGTTGCAGTGGCTCGACCTGGATGATCTCGATGGCCTGGCGGCGATGGCGCAAAGCGTTCTGCCTCAGGTGAAGTAGTGGCGAAGCGACGCCGGCCACGCGGCTGTTTGACTTTGATATTCGATGGACTCGTCTGGCTCATCCGTCAACTCACGGGGACGCCGTCACCGCCGCCCGTCGCCCGCCCCGCAAAGAAAACGGCAGGAGCGGCCAGCGGCGGCTACCCCGACGCAACCGCGTTTCTCGACGATGCGAAACGTTTCCACGAGCGCGAGGGCAGGCCGTGCAACCCTGCACCTCACCCGCCTTATCTGCTCACTTGGTGGCAGTTGAGCGCGGCGCAGTCCAACTGGTATTTCTACTGGCGCTCACAGGTGCGGCGCGGAACTTATTTGCCAACCGAGCGCGGCTACATCGGCCTTTATGCTTACGAGTTGTTAAACCTTGTCGAACTAACCGATCCCAATCAAGCGGCTGGCCGTTTGCGGTCAGTGTGGGAAGCGTATCGCAAAGGGCATCCTGAGCTTGACGACGTTCTGCCGGAGTGGCACGGCGATTTGCTGGCGGTAAAAGTCGGTCCGGCGGCGGCCCTCGACTGGTGGGAGAAGTTTGCCGCCATGAACATTCAGCCGCCCAAATCGGTGGCAAACGCCCTCATCGAGCGCTTCGTCGCCCGCCGAAAATCAAACGAGATGCCTTACACACTCTGGGCCTCGCTCACCGACTACCGCCCGCG
Source organism: Chloroflexota bacterium (assembly GCA_016197225.1). Classification (NCBI taxonomy): domain Bacteria; kingdom Bacillati; phylum Chloroflexota; species Chloroflexota bacterium. The sequence continues at coordinate 22,982 of JACPWC010000118.1, read as the reverse complement.
CAACAAGTTTTATCTGGCTCACAATACCGATGGCCGGCTCGACCAGGCTTACGAAAAAGCGATTCGCGTGGCGGCAGATTACTGGCAAAAGGCCAACGGCCAATCGTTGCTGGAAAAATTCACCGAAACCGACGCCAGGCCAAACTTCAAGCGCGTGTTTGAAGATGCCCTTGTCGGCTACGCATACCCGATGATGGTTGACTTCGGGGCCAGCCGGAACTACGAAGACAGCGCGGCGCTGAAAGAGCACCTCACCTCAGTCGTGAAACATGCCGAAAATATTTTGCGGGCGCAGGCCGGAGTGTGGCATCGCCTCTCTGGCATCACGCTTGACTCAGGTATAGCCGCCGCGCTTGAAAAAGCCTTTGCGCCTGTCGAGAGACCTTTGCAGATCAAGATTGACCAGTCGCGCGTGGCCGCACTGCATCTTGAGAGCGAGCGCGTGGGCGCAATGTTGGAGCCGCCGCCTGAAGAAGCAACGTTGGACTCGCCCGAAGCCGCCTATACCGATTTGGCCGAAGTGCGCCAACTGTGGGCGGCGCTGGAGGGCGCGGGCCGGGCAACCGTCACCGCCATTTTCGACAAATCCGTTTCAACGGTTGAGCAATTGGCGCAACAGGCTCAACTGCCAAACGTCGTCATCGAGCGGGTGAACGAGCAGGCTTTGCCAGTGTTGGGCGACCGATTGATTTATGTTGAAGCCGATGGCGCGCTGACTCTGGCCGAAGATTTTTTGGATGAACTGCAAATTGTGATCGGCGAGACGCCGCCAACAAAAGCAGAAGCCGCCGACGGCCTGTGGGGGCAACTGCTGAACCAACTCACCCCGGCAGAGGGGGCCCTGCTCAAGTTGTTTGCCGGGCGCGGCGCGCTGGCCGAATCCGAGATCGAGTCGGCGGCCCGGCCCTTTCACCTCATGGGCAACGCCGTCCTGGACTCGCTCAACGAGAAGGCAACCGAGGCGCTGGGCCATCCACCGCTGTATCTTGATGGCGAGCAATGGGCAGTTGAGGAAGATGATCTGCCGTCTCTTCGCCAACACTTTTTCAGCTAAACACAAAGCTCGAAGGCCCAAAGACACCAAGAAAGCTGTTTTCCTTTGTGCCCTTGTGTCTTGGTGTCTTCGTGGTAAAACTGTCTCAGGATAAACAAAATGCCGATTCCAAAACGTGAAGCGGTTGCAGTTTTGAATGCGCTGGGCGCGGGCGTGGTGCCGCGCGCCGGTTTGCGCCACATCGCCGTCGGGCGCTTGCGCGAAATCACGGCCCTCAAGGGCGACCTGGAGCACATTCGCGAAGGCGGGGCGACGGTGCGGTTCATCGTCGGGCGGTTCGGCAGTGGCAAGAGCTTTTTGTTGCAGTTAGCGCGCGCCAACGCTTTCGACAACAAGTTCGTGGTAGCCGATGCCGACTTTTCGCCGGAGCGCCGCCTGCAAGGATCGGGCGGGCAGGCGCTGGCCCTCTACCGCGAACTGATGAAGAACCTTTCGACGCAGACCCGGCCCGACGGCAACGCCCTGCCGGCCATCATCGAGCGCTGGATTTCAAACGTTCAGGCCGAGGTAGCGGCCAAACAGAATTTGTCGGCGGGTTCCCCGGAGTTTGCGGCGACAGTGCAGGCCAGCATCGTCGCCATCGTCAACGACATGCACGAGCTGGTGCACGGTTTCGACTTCGGCACGGTGGTGAGCAAGTATTATCAGGGCTACGTCGAGAACAACGACGACTTGAAGAGCAATGCCATCCGCTGGCTGAGGGGTGAGTTTAGCACCAAGACCGAGGCCCGCGAGGCGCTGGGCGTTCGTTCGATTATTGACGACGACAATTTTTACGACTATCTCAAGGTCATCGCCCGCTTCGCCCACGACGTGGGTTACGCCGGTTTGCTCATCTGCCTGGACGAGGCGGTGAACCTTTACAAGATTACGCACAGTGTGGCCCGCAATGCCAACTACGAAAAGATTCTCAGCGTCGTCAACGACTGCTTGCAGGGGCGGGCTGGTTACGTCGGCTTCATGTTCAGCGGCACGCCGGAGTTTCTCGAAGATGCGCGGCGCGGGCTGTTCAGCTACGAAGCTCTGCGCACGCGGTTGGCCGGGAGCCGCTTTGCCACCGACGACCTGCGCGACTTCTCCGGGCCGGTGCTCTCTCTGCCGCCGTTGACCGCCGAGGAGATTTACGTGCTTCTGCAAAAGGTGCGCGACATTCACCGCGAGAGCGCGGCGAACAGCAAAGGGCTGGAAGACGAGGCCATTGTGAAGTATATGGAAGAGTCGCTGAAGCGAATCGGGGCCAAAGAGTTTGCCACGCCGCGCGACCTGGTGCGCGAGTTCGTCAACCTGCTCAACCTGCTGGGGCAGTATCCCGACAAGACGTGGCAGGAGATTTTGGGAACGTTGCCCACGCCGGTGACAACGACACTGGCGGAACAAGCCGCCCCGGCAAGCGACGGCGACCCGCTGGATCGATTTACCGATTTCAAAGTGCAGTGAAATTTTTTCAAGAAAGGCTGTCAGGCTATGAACAAACAACAACTTCACGAAAAGCTGGAGCAGCTTCACGCCGAATTGCAGCAGGCCCAGACCGTTGACGCCGGTGAACGCGAACTGTTGCGAAGCCTGATGAAAGACATTCAAGAATTGCTTGACCGCCCGGGTGACGCCTCTGCTCATCAATATCACTCGCTCGGCGAGCGGCTCAGCGCGGCCCTGTTGCGTTTCGAGCTTTCGCATCCGGCGCTGACGGCCAGCATCGCGCAAGCCATTGACGGGCTGAACCGGATCGGCATCTGAAGCCAACTTAGCGGCGTTGCCCTGTTCGTCGGTAAGGTGTCTATTGCGCCGGCTGGCGATCAGGCTAAAATAAAGCCAGTGCTGACCAGTCTGGCCCCAGGAGGTCAATATGCCAACCGTTCAAGTTGAAGCGCAGTTATCGTCTGCCGATCTGCTCAAAGCCGCCGGGCAGCTGAGTCCTGGCGAACTAGAGCAGTTCGTGTTTCAGTTGCTCTCTCTGCAAGCGCAACGCAAGGCCCCCAGCTTGCCGCCTGCCGAAACCGATCTTTTGCTCAAAATTAATCAGGGCGTGCCAGGCGATGTTCAGAAACGACATGATGAACTGGTTGGCAAACGGCAGGCGGAAACTCTGACCGTTGATGAACACGATGAACTTCTCCGGCTGACTGATCAGGTTGAAAAGATAGAAGCAAAACGCATTAAATACATGGTGGAACTGGCGCGTCTGCGCCAGACAACGCTCACCGTGTTGATGAAAGACCTGGGCATTCAGTCGCCGACCTATGCCTGAAATGCGGGTCTCCGCCCAGCACAAACAAACTGTCTTTGAACGCGCCAGGGGCTGTTGCGAATACTGTCGCAGTCAGGCGCGTTTTGCTATCCAGCCTTTCTCCATCGAACATATTGAGCCTCGCGGTCGTGGTGGCGAAACTACTCTCAACAACCTGGCGCTCGCCTGTCAGGGTTGCAACAATCACAAGTACACCAAAACCGAGGGCCACGATCCGGTGAGCGGCGAAAACATCCCGCTCTACCATCCTCGACAACACCGTTGGCGCGATCATTTTGCCTGGAACGATGATTTCGCGTTGATCATCGGGTTGACGCCAACTGGTCGGGCTACAGTTGAATCGCTTCAACTGAATCGAGAAGGCGTTGTAACTTACGCCGGATTCTGTACTTGATGGGCGAACACCCACCAGAAGAAATTGAGTGAATTACAACCCTTCTCTCGTCTCGCACCGTTCCTCCGCGAGTTCGTTTACGCCGAAGCCTGGGACGATCTGAGGCCCATTCAAATTGAAGCGATTGAGGCGATCTTCGACGGCAACGGCGATGTGCTGATCGCCGCCGGCACGGCCAGCGGCAAGACCGAAGCCGCCTTCCTGCCCATCCTCAGCCTCCTTCACGCCGAGCCGTTTGGGTCGGTGCGCGCCTTGTACGTTGGGCCGCTCAAGGCGCTAATCAACGATCAGTTCGAGCGGCTCGAATTGCTTTGCCAGCAGGGCGGCATCCCCGTTCATCGCTGGCACGGCGACGTAGCCGCCTCGCGCAAGTCCGATCTGCTCGAAACCCCTGGCGGCGTTTTGCAAATCACACCCGAGTCCATCGAGAGCCTGTTCGTCAACAAGAGCGGCAAGCTGGCGGCCTTGTTCGGCGGCCTGCGCTTCATCGTCGTGGACGAAGTTCACTCATTCTTAGAGTCGGATCGCGGCGCGCAGTTGCGTTGCCAGTTGGAGCGATTGTCGGAGTACGCCCAAAGCCGCCCCCGGCGAGTCGGCCTTTCGGCGACAGTGGGCGACTTTGAGGCGGCCAAACGCTGGCTGAATCCGATTCAACCGGATCAGGTGCAACTGATCAATCCGCCGGGTGTGGCCGCCTCGATCAAGTTCAGCCATCTCCATTTTGCCGCCGACGAAATCCCGCCCGAACTGGTAGCCGATCTCTACACCCTCACCCGCGACCGCAAGACGCTCATCTTCTGCAACAGCCGGGCTGAGGTTGAAACGATCACTGCCGATCTGAATGCGCTTTGCAGACGCGACAAGCGCGAAGAGCGCTACCTGCCGCATCACGGCTCGATCAGCAAGGAAGTTCGCGAGGAAGCCGAAGCGCGGATGCAAGACAAGCATCATCTGGCTTCGGTCGTTTGCACCAGCACCCTGGAGTTGGGCATTGACATCGGGCGGCTCGATTTGGTGGCGCAGGTCAACAGCACGCACTCGGTGATGTCGTTCGTCCAACGGCTGGGGCGTAGTGGCCGCCGCCCCGGCGCGCAACGCATTATGCAGGTTTACACCGTCGAGCCGTCGGCCCGGTCCTCCTACGACCGCATCCCGTTCAACCTGCTCAAGGCATTGGCCGTGTCTGAATTGTTCGCCGAAGGTTGGATCGAGCCGCCAACTGCGAGTGCGCGGCCTTACAACGTGTTGTATCAGCAGTTGCTCTCGCGGCTGGTCGAGCGGCACGGCAGTTCGCCGCGTGACCTGGTCGGTTTCTTCATGAAGTCGAGCGTCTTCCCCGGCGTGAGCGCGGATGATTACGCTACTCTGCTCAAGCATCTGGCGAAGATCGATCACCTTCAACAATTGTCCGATGGCAATTTGATTCTTGGGTTGAGTGGCGAGAGGGTCGCCCGCTCGCGCGATTTCTATGCCGTGTTTGAGTCGGCAGAAGAATTGGAAGTACGACACGGCGAGCGCGTGTTGGGGCGGATCAGCAACTCGCCAGGGTTGAAGCCGGGGCTGTGTTTGCGGCTGGCCGGGGAAATGTGGGAAGTGACGGAGGTTGCTCCGGCGCGAAAGGAAGTGTTAGTCACGCCAGCCGCCAGCGCACAGCCGGCCCGGTTTGCGCCGAGCGGCGGACCGGAACTTCATCCGCGCCTGGCCCGGAAGGCGCGAGAGATTTTGCTGGGCGAGTCTGTGCCGGGTTATCTTTCGCCGCCGGGGCAGGTTGCGCTGGCCGAGGCGCGACAGTTTAGCAAAGCATTGAAGTTGGATGAACGGCAAGTGCTCGGCGACGGCGTCGTTTTTCTCTGGACTGGCACGCGGGCGGCGCAGACGTTGAGGGCCATGTTGGAGAACGTTGGCCTGGAAGTGGACTTCATTTCGTTTCCGTGGATGATGAAGGTGAACGGCGACTTGCGAGCGGCTCTGCGGCGGCTAGGCGAGTCGCCGCCCACCGCCGCCGAACTGGCCGCCGGCCTGCCCCTCGCCGAAATCCAGACTCGCAAGTTCGACGAGTTTCTACCAGAATCCCTTTTGCGCGTCCACGCCGCCGAGGCGTGGCTTGATATGACTGAAGCTCAGTCGGTGCTGGCGCAACTCATGGTAAGCTAATCCAATGATGCAACGACTACTTTCTTTATTGGCCCCGCTCATCGCCAGCCTCTTCGGCCTGAGCCTTTTGTTCTTTGCGGCGGCGTGGATGCTGGCGGCTGTTTATCGTTTCGGCAAAAAGCGGGCGCGAGTCTCCGGCGTTTTGGTATTCGTCACGGCGCTGGCCGGGACCGGAATCTTTTTGTATCTCACCGCCAGCACGGCGGCGCGCCGGGCTTACATCAACCTGCCCATGCGCGAACTGGCGATCGGCGTTGGGCTGATAGCGGCAAGCGCCATCGTTGCCGCCGCCCTTGCCTTTGGCGTTTACAAACTGGCGGAGCGGCTTGGCGGCAACTCCGATTTGCGCTTCGGGCTGACGGCTTCGTTCAGCATTGCCGTGTTGTTCGCCGTCGTGGGTTACGGGTTGTACCTCACCACATTTACTCCCGACCTCGACGAGGTTAGCGTCGTTGCCACGCCTATCGAGAAAATCGTCGTCGCCGACAATATTCCGATTCAGGTGTTCGAGAATGCAGTCGTTCAACAACCGACGGCGCTGGAGATTGGGCCGGACAACGAATTGTACGTGGCCGGGATCGGCGGCTCGATCTGGATCATGCGGGACGACGACCTTAACGGGGCCGCCGACTCGGTGGCCGAGTTCGCCAGCGGCCTCAAGCAACCTGAAGGCCTGGCCTGGAGTGAAGCCGGACTCTACGTGACGGAGATTGACAAGCTGGTGTTGCTCAAAGACACCAACGGCGATGGAGTCGCCGACGAGTCGCAGGTGATCGTTGACGGCTTCCCCGGCGAAGAATACGCCTTTCATCAAAGCAACGGGCTGACGTTCGGGCCGGACGGTCGTTTATACATCGGCGTCGGCAGCACCACCGATCACCGCCCCGAAACGCATCCGCTGGCCGCCCGCATCCTGTCGGTGAATCCCGACGGCTCCGATCTCAAAGTGTATGCCACCGGCCTGCGCAATCCATTTGGCATCATCCCGGCGCCGGGCGGCGGCTTCTTTGCCATTGACAACGGCTCGTCGGGGTGCATTGACACCGCCACCCAGGTGGACGACTGCTCCAACAAGATTGACGTGCCGGAAGAGTTGAACTACATCGTCGAAGGCAAGGATTACGGCTTCCCGAATTACTTCGGAATCCCGCCGCAGGACTCCGGCACACAGCCGCCGGTGGTAACGTTTGTCGATCACTCCGCCCCAGCCGGGATCGATTTTTATGCCGGCGATGCCTTTCCGACAAAATACAAAGGGCAATTGTTTGTGTCGCTGTGGGCGCGAAACGAGATTCACAGCGTGCGCGTGTTTCGCATTGATTCTGAACACTTTGTGGGCGCAAGCCGGCTCTTCATCAGCGGCATTCTCGGTCCGTCGGCCTTGCTCAATTCACCTGACGGCGGCCTGTACGTTGCCAGCTTCAGCAGTAACACCATTTACCACATTGGCCCGGTGGCAAATGAAGCGGTTCCAGCCGCAAGCGCCACGCCCGCTCCGCTCCTGCCCGGCGACGCAACCAAAGGTCAAGCTTTGTTCGCGGCTACCTGCTCGGCCTGCCACGGCCCGACCGGCGAGGGCGTGCCTAGCCTGGGCAAGGATTTGACGACAAGTGAATGGGTGGCGGGCAAGAGCGACAAAGAACTGGTTGAGTTCATCAAAGTAGGCCGCCCCGAAAACGACCCACGGAACACGACCGGCGTGACCATGCCGCCTAACGGCGGCAACCCGGCGCTGAGTGAGCAGGATTTGTATAACATTGTGGCTTATTTGAGAGAGATACAGAAGTAAGTTCCAACACTCCGGCGACTGGAGGCTTCACGGCGTCAACAAAAAGCACGAAGTCTGCCTTCGCGGACTCCATTGAGCCGCCACAGGGTGGCTTTGTGTTTTGTGGATACATTCCTTGCAAAGGTCTTGACTCTAAAAAAGAAATCGTTTACAATTGGGTTGTAAACGATTTCTTTTCACGTACTCCTAAACAAAATTTAGACCCAATAGCAGGCAACTCAGTGGCTCGGCGAATGACTACTATCAAAGAAGTCGCCAAGCGCGCCGGTGTATCTATCGCCACCGTGTCGCGAGTATTGAACGATCAGCCTAATGTCACAGCCGACGCGCGAGCCAAAGTGATGGCCGCAGTTCAGGCGCTTGACTATCGCCCCAGCCGCGTGGCCCGCCGCCTGCGGACGAAAAGCACGCACGTCATCGGTTTGATCATCACCGATATTCAAAATCTTTTTTATACCTCGGTCACACGGGGCATCGAGGATGTTGCCTCGCGCAATGGCTACTCCCTCATCCTCTGCAACACCGACGAAGACGCCGACCGCGAACGGCTGTATCTCGAAGTGATGCACGACGAGAACGTGGCCGGCATCATTCTGGCCTCAGCCACCGAAACGGGCCACGATCCTAAATTGCTCAACGGCCATATTCCGGTTGTGGCGTTAGATCGTTTGATAACGGACGTAAAAGTGGATACGGTATTGGTGGACAACGTTGGCGGGGCCAAGAAAGCGGTGTCCCACTTGTTGTCACTGGGCCACCGTCGCATCGGCCTCATCCGCGGCCAACAAGAGATCACCACCAGCCTCGAGCGGCAAGCGGGCTACGAGCAAGCCCTGAAAGAATATGGCCTGCCGATTGATCCGGCTCTTATTCGTCAGGCCGATTTAAGGCAAGTGGCCGACAGCCGCCAACAGGCGCTTGACCTGTTGGCATTGCCAGAACGCAGCCGCCAACAAACCCTTGACCTGTTAGCATCGCCAGAGCGCCCGACCGCACTGTTTACTGCGAATACCATGATCACCCTCGGGACGCTGACGGCCATTCATGAAATAGGGCTTCGCATCCCGGATGATATTGCTCTCGTCTCTTTCGACGACATCCCGTGGTCCGCCCTGCTCAATCCGCCGCTGACGGCTGTTCCGCAACCCACTTACGAAATTGGCACCACTGCCGCCAACATGTTGCTGGCCCGCCTCGCCGAACCAGACCGTCCGCCAACCCAGGTTCGCCTCGATCTGCAATTGGTGATCCGGGAATCGTGCGGGGCGCGGCAGGCTGGCCGGTTGGCCGCTACTATATTGCCTAATCAGTCACAAGAAAAGGAGGTGGTCCGTTAGCCCTAAATTGCCGCGGCTTTGAACCGTAGTCACCCAGTCGGAAATCGGCGCAACTTTTCTCATATTTTGAAAAGGAGAAGAAAAAGATGAAACAGTACGTTGCCAGGACTCTGGCCGTGTTGACGGCCCTTACCGTGGTGTTGGCGGCTTGCGCCACCCCCACCCCCCAGACGGTTGTTCAAACCCAAGTGGTCACCCAAATCGTCGCCGGCACTCCCGTAGAGACAATCGTCGAAGTCACCGCCCCGGCGCCCACCGAAGCGCCCCCGATGTATGCCGGAGTGACGGTGAACGTCCTCACCTTCACCGGCCCGCAAATCGCCGAGCCGCTTCAGCGCCACGGCCCCGAATTCACCGCATTGACCGGCGCAACCATCAACGTCATCACCGTGCCGTTCGGCGACCTCTACCAGAAAGCGCTGACTGACTTCTCCACCGGCACGAACAGCTACGACCTGGTCGTGTTCGACCCGCAGTGGATGGGCGACTACGTCGCCGGCGGTTATCTGGAAGACCTGACCGACCGCGTCAAGGCCAGCGAAGAATTGGCGTGGGACGACATCGGCCCGTTCTTCCGCGACTTCAGCGCCACCTATCAGGGCAAGGCGTACACCGTCCCGCTCGACGGCGACTTCCAGATGGTGTATTACCGCAGTGATTTCATCAAGACCCCGCCGAACACGTGGGATGATCTCATTACCACCGCCGGGGAGTATCAAGGCAAAGACTTGAATGGTGACGGCCAGGGCGATTACGGCGTGTGCCTCGCCATGAAGCGCAGCGCGCAGTCGTACTGGATGTTCACCTCCATCGCGTCCGCTTATCTCCAGAGCCAGGGCACCGGCCAGGGCGCGTTCTTCGACACCGGCAACATGCAGCCCCTTTACGGCGACAATGAAGCCATGGCTAAAGCGCTGGATGTTTACAAGCAACTCTCCACGCTCGGCCCGCCAGATCAGTTGAACCTGGATGTGGGCGACACACGCGGCCTCTTCACCTCTGGCCGGTGCGCGCTCTCCATTGATTGGGGCGACATCGGCACTCTGGCGATTGACCCGGCCACCTCGGTGGTGCAGGATAAGGTAGGCGCAGTGATCCTGCCTGGCAGCGCCAAAGTGCTCGACCGGGCAACCGGCACGCTCGTCGCGTGCGACGCCACCACCTGCCCATATGCGGATGCTCAGGGCGTGAATCACGCGCCCTTCGCCGCCTTCGGCGGATGGTCGGGCGCGATCAACGCCGCCTCCAAACCGGAAGTGAAGGATGCGGCCTTTGCGTACCTCGCCTACGTCAGCGCCCCGGCGCAGTCGAACGCGGACGTGACCATCGGCCAGACCGGTTTCAACCCCTATCGCGCGTCACAGTTCCTCAACCGCGAGCAGTGGGTGAAGGCCGGTATGAGCCCGGCGGCGGCCAGCAACTACCTGGGCGCCATCGAAGCCAGCCTAGCCAGCCCCAACATGGCGCTCGATCTGCGCATCCCGCAGAACGCGTACTATCAGGGCACTGTTCTCGACACGGCCCTGGCTCAATTCCTCGCGGGTGAAATTGACGCGAAGGCAACCGCGAAGCAGATCGCCGACGGTTGGAATACGAAGACGGATGAGCTTGGCCGCGATGCCCAGCTGGCCGCTTACCAAGCCACACTCGGCATCACGAAGTAGAGTCATGTCACTCTCTGCAAGAACTCAAGGCCCGGCCCGTGAGCCGGGCCTTGAACCCCCCTCCCTCGTCACTCGCATCCAAGCGCGGCTGGATGGCATCGCGATCTCGGCCTTCCTCATGCCGGCCGTGTTGGTCGTGCTTTTCCTTTCGGTTTTTCCGCTCATTGTTTCTCTCTACATTTCGATGGCTCGCCTCACGTTTGCCAAAGGCGGGTTTCAACTCACTTTTGTCGGCTTCAGCAACTACGCCAAATTGGTCGTGGGCATTGACCGCGACCATTTCCTCGGCGTGTTCGCGACTCCTTCGCTAATTGGCTGGCTGGCGTTTGGCGTCGTCGCCGCGTGGCTGGCTGTGTCAATCGTCCGCTACCTCCGCAGCGCAGAATTTTCGTTGGGGGGATTAATCGGGCGGCTGATCAGCGCCGGCATCGCCGCCGCCGGCGCATGGCTCATTGCCCATACGCTGAGTCCGGAGGGCAGGCCTGGCACAGTGGTCGTCACATTGATCTACGTGCTCGTCGGCATTATCTTTCAATACGTGATCGGATTGGGCCTGGCCCTGTTATGCGTCCAGCATATTCCGGGACGCCGATTCTTCCGCGTCGTCTTTCTTCTGCCGATGATGATCACGCCGGTGGGCGTGGCCTACCTCTTCCGCATGCTCACCGACACCAGCAAAGGCCCTTTCTATCCAATCTGGAATGCGGTCGGGCTGGCGAACACCTCGTGGGTGACCAACCCGTGGGGCGCGCGGTGGGCGGTGATGATCAGCGACATTTGGCAGTGGACGCCGTTCATGTTCATCGTGTTGTTGGCCGCGCTTGAAAGCCAGCCGACCGAACCCATTGAAGCCGCTGTAGTAGATGGCGCGAACCGTTGGCAGATATTTTGGGAGATCACTCTGCCTTCCATTCTGTCGGTGAGCAGTACGCTCATTCTGATTCGCTTGATCGAAGCGTTCAAGATCGTGGACTTGCCGAACGTGTTGACCAGCGGCGGGCCAGGCACGGCCACCGAATCACTCACACTGCACGCTTACTCCATCTGGCGCACGCTCGACATCGGCGGCTCGGCGGCGGTGGCCTACATGCTGTTATTCGTCGTCACGTTTATCGGCGTGTCGTACGCGAATTTTGTCCGCCGCCGAATGGCCGAAGCGTAATCGTAGCGGCGGGCTTTCCGCGCGAACTGGAGTCTTTCCGAGAGGCACGGGGAACTACAATGGCAACATTAGCGAAACGACGATATCAATACCGCTCAATCTACACACCGACCCCGATAAGCATGGCTCTCTCTTACGTCGTCCTCATCGGGTGGACGTTTCTCATTCTGTTTCCGCTCTATTGGCTGTTAGTCACTTCTTTCAAACTCCCGATCCAAGTGGCGCAGGGGCCGGTCTATATTCCATTCGTTGATTTTCAGCCCTCGCTCCACGCCTGGAAATACATTCTGGTCGGTGATTTGAGCAACGACACCATCCGCGTCTATCGGAACACAATTGTCGTCTCGCTGACCAGCACGGCGCTGGCAGTGGTCGTCGGTTCGGCAGCGGCGTATGCGCTCGCGCGGTTCGACTATCGGCCCCGCGTCGGCGCGATTCTTACGTTCGTCGGCTGCGTGATCTTGGCAATTGTCGCCGTCGTCTTTCACACGCCGTGGCAGATAGCGGTTGTTTCCGCGCTTGCGCTCTTCGTCATTCTTCTGCAAACCCTTGGCCGCCGCTTCCAGCGTTCGCTGAGCAACAACGATATTGCGTTCTGGCTGATCTCTCAGCGCATGTTGCCGCCAGTGGCCGTCGTCATCCCTATATACGTTTTATTCCAGCAACTAGGCATGCTCGACACCTGGGGGGCGTTGATCATCAGTTACGTGGCCGCCAACGTGCCCATCGTCGTCTGGTTGATGCGCGATTATTTCCAGACGGTGCCGATTGAATTGGAAGAGTGCGCGGCTATTGACGGCGCGTCGCATTACCGCATCTTTTGGTCTATCGTGCTTCCGCTCTCACTGCCAGGACTGGTGGCAACGTCTTTATTCGTGCTCGTCTTTACGTGGAACGAGTACCTGTTTGCGCTTTTCTTATCGAGCGCCAATGCTCAAACGATGCCGCTCTCGGTCGCCGCGCAGAACGCCACGCGCGGCCCGCAGTGGTGGTACATGTCGGTGCTCATCTTGATCATGATCATCCCGGTCATCGGCATGGCAATCGCGCTGGAGCGGTATATTGCGAAGGGGTTGTTGATTGGGGCGATTAAGGGTTAATGAGAGTCTTAATCACCGGTGGCAGTGGACTGCTGGGCCGCGCCCTCGTTGGCGTTTTTTCCCGCGATCATTCCATCGCCAGCCCCGCCCACGCCGAAATGGACATCACCGACCCCCGGCGCGTGCGCGAGGTGATCGAAGAGTTTCAGCCCGATCGGGTGATCCACGCCGCCGCTACCCCTGATGTGGATCGTTGCGAACAAGACCCGGACGCGGCCTATCGAGTGAACGCCCTGGGCGCACAACATGTGGCGCTGGCCTGCGGCGAAGGCGATATACCTTTAGTGTTCATCAGCACCGATTACGTATTCGACGGCGCTCAGCGAATACCTTACACCGAGTTTGACGAAACGCGCGCGCTCAACATCTATGGCCGGGCCAAGATTGCGGCCGAGAATGCAGTGCGAACATTCTGCCGCAAGCATTACATTATCCGTAGCGCCTGGTTGTTTGCGCCCTGGGGGAAAAACTTTGTGATGGATACCCTGGCCCGCCTGAGGCGTGGCGACACGGTGCGCGCCGTGAGCGACCAATACAGTTCGCCCACCTCGGCGATTGACTTGGCGGAGGCGATTGTGCGGCTAGTGGCGCAGTCAGATTATGGCGTGTATCATCTTGCCAACCCCGGCATACTTTCACGTTACGAAATGGCTCAAGCCATCTGCCGCGCCGCCAGGCTGGACGAGTCGCTAGCCCAGCCAGTCAACGCCGCCGAAGTCAAGCGATTCGCCCCGCGCCCGGCCTTTACCGCCCTGCGCAACTACCGCCTCGAACTCATTGGGCAAGATTTTATGCGCCCCTTTGAAAAGGCCCTCACGGATTGCGTGGCGCAACTTTAGGCCCACATAAACCCTTGCTATTGGTCTCGGCATCCCCAACCTGGAGTGTTACAAAGCAAAGTGGAATCTCAGACGAAAAGCACGATCAAAGAAATTGCAATTCAGGTATTGAAAGACGAAGCGCAAGCGATCGAAAATCTCTGCACCTTCATCGGGCCGGAATTCGAACGGGCCGCCGAGATGCTGTTGCAGTGCCAGGGCCGGGTCGTCGTCACCGGCATCGGCAAGGCCGGGCACATTGGCCGCAAACTCGCCGCCACGCTCGCCAGCACAGGAACCCACGCCTTATTTGTCAGCGCCGCCGAAGCCGCGCATGGCGATCTAGGCATGATGAAAAATGGCGACGTCGTCATCGCCCTCTCGCACTCGGGCGCGAGTGACGAGGTGGTGCATATCCTGCCCATTATCCGCGACATGGGCGCGCGCCTGATTGCTATCACCAGCAAGCCGGACTCGCCGCTGGCCCAAGCCAGCGAAGTGGTTCTGCTCACCGGCGTCACCCAGGAGGCCGACCCGCGCGGGCTGGCGCCCACGTCAAGCGCCGTGGCTATGCTGGCTCTGGGCGATGCTTTAGCGATGGCCGTTTCTGTGGCCCGTGGCTTCACCCGCGAAGATTTCCTGCGCTTCCATCCGGGAGGCGCCTTAGGGAAGTTGAAGATCGTCAACGGACGAAGCAAATGAACCGGATCGGAATCTACTACGCCTACTGGACACACGATTGGGATGCCGACTTCCACCCGTTCGTGGACAAGGTGGCCGATCTGGGATTCGACATCCTGGAGGTGAACGCCGGCACGATTGCTCATATGCCGCCGGCAGAGCGCCGGCGGCTCAAGGCACATGCGGACGACAGGAACATCGGCCTGACGTATTGCATTGGTCTGCCGACGAAGTACGACCTGGCCTCGGAAGACGCCGCCACGCGCCACAGAGGGGTGGCGTTTCTCCAGACCATGGCCGAGGCCATCGGCGAGATGGGCGGGGGCAAACTGGGCGGCATCATCTACAGTTGCTGGCCGGCCAGCCTGCCTGCCGGCGAGACCGATCGGCGGCCATACTTCGACCGCTCGGTCGCTAGCATGAAGGAGGCCGTCAAGGCCGCCGAAGCCCACAACGTCACGTTCAACATGGAGGTCGTTAATCGCTTCGAGCACTACTTGCTGAACACGTGCGCGGAAGCCATCGGGTACGTGGACTCGGTGGGTAGCCCAAACGCCAAGATCATGTTGGACACCTTCCATCTGAACATCGAGGAGGATTTCGTCGGCGAGGCGATTCTGCGGGCCGGGGAAAGGCTCGGGCACTTCCACGTCGGCGAGAACAATCGCATGCCACCCGGATATGGTCACATCCCCTGGACTGAAGTGAGCGCCGCGTTGCGCAAGATCAATTACCAGGGGGACGTGACCATGGAACCGTTCTTGATGCCCGGCGGCGAGGTCGGGCGGGACATCAAGGTGTACCGCGACCTCGGCGCCAACTTGGATCTGGACGAAGAGGCGCGCAAAGCCCTGATGTTCATGCGCGGGGTGTTGAAATAGGGAAGGTGAAAAAGTAAAAGGAGAGTTTAGCCTATGATGAAATATCGCCTCATTCACCCGCAACTGTTAGGCGCGTTGGGCCGGGCCGGGCACGGCAGTCGCATCCTCATCGCCGACTCCAACTATCCGCACGTCACCGGCGCGCCGCCTGCGGCAGAGCGAGTTTTTCTAAACCTGGCCCCCGGCCTGATCTCGGCCACCGACATTCTCAAAGTTCTGCTAGATGCCATCCCGGTCGAAACCGCGTACGCAATGCTGATGGCCGACGGGCAGGAAGCGCCAATCGCAGCCGAGTTTCGCGCCATGCTCCCCAAAGGCGTCGAATTCAAAACGCTGGAACGCTTCGCCTATTACGACGCGGTGAAATCACCGGATACCCTTTTGGTGATCGCTACCGGCGAACAGCGGCTGTATGCCAACTTGCTGTTGGTGGTTGGGGTGGTGACGCCGGAAGGGGCGGCGAAATTCTAACGATAGACGACGGGGAAGCGGTCGTCCGTCATCCATCGCCGTCGTCCCTATACGAATGTCCGATTCCCTTCCTCCCCTCGTTGCCTCGGCCCTCGAACGCCAACTGCCCCCCAAGACCGATTACGGCATCGCGTTCGTCGGTTGCGGCGGCATCGTCAACTACGGCCACATCCCGGCCTACAAAGCCAGCGGCTTCAATATGCTCGGCGGCTACGACATCAACCGTGAAGCCGCCGAGCAAACGGTGAAGACGCACGGCCTGAGCAAAGTCTACGGCTCACTCGACGAAGTGCTGGCTGACCCGGCGGTGCAGATTGTGGATATTGCCGCTTTGCCCTGGGTTCAACTCGGCCTGGTCGAAAAAGTCGTGGCCGCCAAAAAACATATGCTGTGCCAAAAGCCGTTCGCGGACAAATACGCCGAAGCGGTGCAGATGGTGGAACTAGCGCGAGCGGCGGGCTTGAAGATCGCCGTCCATCAACAGTTCCGTTGGGGGCAAATCATCCGCGCCACTCGCGCCCTCTTGGCTGCGGACTGGCTGGGCGACTTGCTCGACGTGCAGGTGCAGGTGAGCATCAGCACACCCTGGGATATGTGGCCCTGGCTCGCCAGCCAGCCGGGTCTCGAAGTGCGCTATCACTCGATTCACTACCTCGACGCCCTGCGCTTTCTCTTTGGCGACCCGGCTCTGGTCACCAGCCGCCACACGAAGAACCCGGCCCAAAAAGCCAAAGGCGAAACCAAAACCGTCACCGTTTGGGAATACGAAAGCGGCTTGCAAATTCTCGTCGCCGTCTGCCACTATGATTGGTCGCCGGGGCTGTATTCGATCTTCCGCGTGCTCGGCACAGAAGGGTTGATCGAAGGCACAATTGGCACCAACTACGATTATCCTCATGGCCGCAGTGACACGATCAAATTCACCAGCCGCCACAACCCCGAACGCAACTTTGAAGCGGCCCTGCCGGGCCGCTGGATCCCCGATGCCTTTTACGGCCCAATGGCCTCGCTGATGGAAGCCATTCAAACCGGCGGCGAGCCGGTGACTTCGGGCGAAAACAACCTCGGCACTTTGCGCGTCGTCGAAGCCTCGTACCGCTCAATGGCCGAGCGGCGCAGTGTGAAGCCATCAGAAATTACATTAGGAAACTGACGAACTGCAAAGACGCGAAGGACGCTAAGAAAATTAAAAACTTTGCGCTCTTCGCGTCTTTGCGGTGAAAAAATTATGAAGACAGCAATTGTGACCGGGGCCGGTCAAGGCATTGGCCGGGCCATTGCCCTGCGGCTGGCCCGCGATGGATTCGCGGTGGCTCTGGCCGACATCAACCCCGCCGCCCTCAGCACGGTGCGCGGCGAGATCGAGTCGGCAGGCGGTAAAGCCATTGGCGTCGAAGTTGATCTCTCGCAGGTAGCCGAGATCCAACGCCTGGTCAAGCAGACTGTGGCCGAGTTGGGTCAATTGGATGCGCTGGTCAACAACGCCGGACGGCTGATCACCAAGCCCTTTCTCGATGTGACCGAAGCTGATTGGGATGCTTTGTTGGAACTCGATCTCAAAACCGTCTTCTTCGCCATGCAAGCCACCGCCCGGCACATGATCGACTCTGGAGTAAAGGGCCGCATCGTCAGCATTTCTTCCGTCTCTGGCCGGGGTGGCCGCCCCGACCAAACTCCGTATGCGGCGGCCAAAGCGGGTGTGATCAGCCTCACCCGCTCGGCGGCGTTGGCCTTCGCCTCCTTCGGTATCACCGTCAACGCCGTCTGCCCCGGCGTGGTGGATACGCCGCTGACGCGCAAGATTCACGAAGACCGCGCCCAGGCCCTCGGCATCACTCCCGAAGAGTCGCTGGCCCGGATGATCGCCCGCATCCCGTTGGGCCGCATTGAATCGCCGGACGATATTGCCGGCGCCGTTTCGTTTTTGTGTTCGCCCGATGCCGCCTACATCACCGGCCAGGCGCTCAACGTGTGCGGCGGAATGGAGATGGACTGATGACCCAAGATACTTTGCCCGTCCTGATCGCCGATATCAATGCCGGAGAGTGGGCGGCGCATTCTCGCTTTCGCGGCATCTACGTGAAACGGTTGCTCACCTCAACCGACAACGCGTTGGCCAGCGTCAACGTGGTGCGCGTCCCGCCGGGCAGCGTCATTAGCCGCCATCATCACCCAACGCAAGTAGAGACCGTCTACGTCCTCGCCGGGCAGAGTATCCTGACCCTGGACCAAACCGACGCGCCTTTCAACGTCGGGCAGGCGGCGGCTATTCCTATGGCGCTCGAACATGCCTTACGCAACGAAGGAACAGAAATGGTGGAACTGCTCACCTTCTTCACGCCGCCGTTGACTTGAAAAGGTGACTTTGTGACCGCCAAAAGAATTGACACCCACCAGCACTTCTGGAATCTGGCCAAAGTTGAATATCCGTGGCTGAGGCCGCAACACGGCGTCATCTACAACACCTTTGCGCCGCGCCAACTCGAACCCCACCTCCAAGCGGTCGGGATTGATAAGACAGTGCTGGTACAGTCGGCCAACTCTTTTGAAGATACCGTGTCCATGCTCACTCAGGCAGAAGATTACGACTGGATTGGCGCGGTGGTGGGATGGATTCCACTGTTGGAGCCGGACAACACCCGCAAGGCGTTGGAGCGGTACAGCCGGCATCCCAAGTTCCGGGGCATTCGTCATCTGATTCACGACGAGCCGGATCCGGACTGGGTGATTCAGCCGACCGCTGTCGAGGGGCTAAAGGTGCTGGCCGAACTCAACATGTCGTTCGACGTGGTGGCAGTGTATCCGAACCACCTCAAGCACGTGCCGGTGCTGGCCGAAAAGATTCCGAACCTGACGCTGATCATTGATCATCTGGCCAAGCCGCCGATCAAAGATAGGCAAATGGGGGCGTGGGCCGACCAGATGGCCGCCGCCGCCCAATACCCCAACGTTTGCGCCAAAGTCTCCGGCCTCAACACCGCCGCCGACTGGGACAACTGGTCTGCCACCGATCTCAAACCGTACATTGATTTTGTGATCGAAAAATTCGGCGCGGATCGGCTGATGTTCGGCAGTGATTGGCCGGTGTGCCTGCTGGCGGGCGATTACGCCAAAGTGTGGGCGGAGACGAACGCGGCGCTGGCCGGGCGTTCACCGTCGGAGATCGAGGCCATCTTGGGCGGCACGGCGGAGCGAGTTTACAAGTTGTAACGGATAAGGAGAAAAGACAATGCCATTGAGTCCCGACCGCTTGCCGGACGCATATCGGCAAATGCTCGTCATTCGCAAGTTCGAAGAAACCATTCGCAACTTATATCAGCAAGGCAAGATACGCGGCTCATTCCATCCGTGTGTAGGGCAGGAAGCTGTGTCGGTCGGCGCTTGCTGGGCACTGCGCCAAGACGATTACCTGACCTGCACCTATCGCGGCCACGGGCACTCGCTGGCCAAAGGCCTCAATGTCCGCGCGGCCATGGCCGAGATGCTGGGCAAGGCGGCAGGCTGTTCCAAAGGCAAAG
Organism: Chloroflexota bacterium; assembly: GCA_016197225.1. NCBI lineage: Bacteria > Bacillati > Chloroflexota > Chloroflexota bacterium. Next base: position 3,711 of record JACPWC010000118.1, on the reverse strand, counting down.
GCGGCTCGATGCACTTCACTGATCCATCGGTGGGTTTGCTCGGCGCGAATGCTATCGTGGCCGCCGGCATCCCCCACGCCGCCGGGGCCGCGTTGGCGGCGCAAATGCAAAAGAAGGATACTATCGCCCTCACCCTCTTTGGCGAAGGGGCGGTTAATCAGGGCGTGTTCCACGAAACCCTCAATCTGGCCGTCATTTGGAAACTGCCGCTGATTCTCGTGTGCGAGAACAACCTGTATTCGGAGATGACGCCGTCACACGAAACCACCTCTGAGGTGGAAACTCACAAACGCGCGGCGGCGTATGGAATGCCCGCTGTCCGCGTTGACGGCAACGACGTTGAACTGATGTATGCCACCGTGGAAGATGCGACGGCAAAAGCGCGCGCAGGTGGCGGCCCCACTTACATTGAAGCGATGACTTACCGCTTGTGGGGCCACATGATGGGCGACCCGGAAGTGTACCGGACGAAAGACGAAGTGGCGAAGGCTCGCGAGAACGAGCCGATTGTGCGCTTGGGCCGCCGCCTCCAAGCCCTCAGCCACGCCGCCGCCGATTTGGCTAAACTCGACGCCGAAGCGGAGGCCGTCATCGCCGACGATCTGCAATTTGCCGAAGCCAGCCCTGCGCCGAAACCGGAGGAGGCGTTCGAGGATGTGTTTGCGTGAAATGTGAAGCGTGGTCAGTCTGCGCGAATATCGCCGAGGCTTGGCGCAAGCGCCGCTATCCGAACAACTTTGTCAGCAAACTCAGCGATGCAGATGCGGAAGCCGCTGAAACACTTGTCTGGTTAGATTTTGCGTTACACTTCGGCTATATTCCTGCCGAACTTCACAAAGAGATGAGTGATCGTTACGACCACATCTGTAGCCAACTCTCTTTGATGATGTCCGACCCTCAGAAATGGACGCCAAAAACACATTAATCGCTTTACGCTTCACTCTCCACCCTCCACGACTATGCCAACTCTCACCTACGCTCAAGCCCTCAACGATGCCCTGCGCGAAGAGATGAAAGCCGACCCGCGAGTCTTCCTCATGGGCGAAGACATCGGTCATCACGGCGGCATTTTCCGGGTGACCAAAGATTTGATTGACGAGTTCGGCCCGGAGCGGGTGCGTGACACGCCCATCAGCGAGTCCGGCTTTGTCGGCCTCGGCATTGGCGCGGCCATAGCCGGGATGCGCCCGGTGGTCGAATTGCTGTTTATGGATTTCGCCCTCGTCGCCGCCGACCAGATTGTGAATCAGGCGGCCAAACTGCGGTACATGGCCGGGGGCACGGTGTCGGTTCCGATTGTCATTCGCGCCCAACAAGGCGGCGGGCGTGGCAACGGCGCACAACATTCGCAGAGTTTCGAGTCGTGGCTGGCCCAGGTCCCCGGCCTCATCATCGTCGCCCCGGCCACCCCGGCGGACGCCAAGGGCTTGCTCAAGAGTAGCATCCGGGCGGGCAATCCGGTATTCTTCGTCGAGCACAAACTGCTCTACAACACCAAAGGCGATGTGCCGGAAGGCGAATACACCATCCCGATTGGCAAAGCGGAGGTGAAGCGCGCCGGGCGCGACATCACTGTCGTTTCATTTTCGCGCACGCATCTTTTTGCGCTCGAAGCGGCGGAGACTCTTTCACAGAACGGCATTGAAGCCGAAGTGATTGACCTGCGGACGATTGAGCCGCTGGATATGGCGACGATCATCGAGTCGGTGAAAGGCACAGGGCGGTTGCTGGTCGTTCACGAGTCGCACAGCAATTGTGGGCTGGGCGCGGAGATTGTGGCCCGCATCTATGAGCAAGCGCCGGATGCGCTCGTCACTCCGGCGCGGCGGTTGGGCGCGAAGCATGTGCCCATCCCCGTGGCCGAGCCTCTTGAAAACGCCGTCCTGCCTCAACCCTCGGATATTGTGCAAGCCGTGGAAGCAATGTTCTGATGGCAGACTCGGCATACCACGGCATTTAGCGATAAGGAGTTCGATAAATGATTCAAGGTTTCTGGCACGTCTCATTCACGGTGAGGAACATCGAGGCTTCGGTGAAGTGGTATACCGAGGTGCTGGGGTTGGAATATGTGCGCGGCCAGGTGCAACATAACGAGTACACGGCGAAGCTCGTCGGCTTCCCCGGCGCGCACCTCAACGTGGCCCAGTTGCGGGTTCCCGGCGAGACGATCCCGATCTCGCGCCATCACATTGAGTTGGTCGAATACGTTCACCCGCGCGGCGAAGACATTCCGCTGGACACGAACCGCACCGGCGTCGGTCATTGGGCGTTCATGGTGGATGATATTCACATAGAGTTCAAGCGGCTCAAAGCGTTGGGCGTCAAGTTCAAAGCCGATCAACCCGTTGCCATCGAAGCGGGTGTAAATAAAGGCGGCTATACGATATACTTCACCGACCCGGATGGGATTACGTTGGAACTGCTACAACCGCCGAAGTAGATGTTGGAGGCCGCCCTTCCAACCTCTAACCTCCAACTTCCAAACTAAGGGAGAGCACACGATGAAAGGTGACAAACCTCACATTGTCGTCGTCGGCAGTTTCGTCACCGACCTGGTCTTTCGCGCGCCGCGCCGCCCGAATCGCGGCGAGACGTTGATCGGCCTTGAGTTTGGCCTGTTTACCGGCGGCAAGGGCTACAACCAGGCCGTGGCCGCCGCCCGCATGGGCGCGCAAGTCGGCATGGTGGGCCGCTTGGGCACAGACATCTTCGGCGACATGTTCATGCGGTCGTTGGAGAAAGAGGGCATTGACGCCAAATATGTGGTGCGTGACTCGGAAGTTGGCACGGGCGTAGCCTCGCCCGTCGTCTACGAGTCCGAGAACGACAACAGCATCATCCTCATGCCGCGCGCCAACATGCGCGTCTCGCCCGCCGATGTGGACGCGGCTAAGGATATGATCGCTTCTGCCGATGTATTGATGCTTCAACTTGAGATTCCAGTGGAGACCTCCATACACGCGGCGGAGATCGCCCGCGCCAACGGGGCCGCCGTCGTCTTCAACCCGGCCCCGGCCCGCCCCCTCCCCGATGTGATCTACAAATTAGCCGGCGTCATTACCCCCAACGAAGTTGAGGCCGGGCAACTGAGCGGGGTCGCCACAGGCGACGACGCCGGCGCGCGCGCGGCGGCGAAGCGTTTGCGCCAGATGGGCGTGGAGCGAGTTATCCTCACCCTCGGCGCGCGCGGCGCGTTGATGTTTGGCCCGGAAGGCGAGACCGAAGCGCCCGCCTACAAAGTGAAGGTCGTGGATCCGACGGCGGCGGGCGATGCATTCTGCGCCGGACTGGCGGTGGCGATGGCGCGCGGGGCGAGTCCGGTGGAGGCCGTGAAATACGCTAACGCCGCCGGCGCGCTGGCCGTCACCGTGTTGGGCGCAGAGCCGTCCATGCCGCGCGCCGAGCAGGTCGAGCGGTTGATGCGTGGAGAACCTGTCTCGTGAAAGGAGGCAGCAATGCGTAAGATAATCGTTCTCCGGGTGCTGATTGTTAGCCTGAGTGTCATTACCACTGGCTGTAGCCTTAGCCCGACCGCCGCAACGAACGTGCCCGCCCCACCTTCACCAATCACGACAACCGCGGCGCCAACCCTTGAGCCGCCGACCGAAACGCCTACCGTTCCACCGACGCCGACCGCGCCAGTCCTCACTCCCACGACGACGCCTGAGCCGTACCTTAACCTTGGCACCCTCCGGCGTAACATTGCTTTCT